>JAKMGV010000282.1 GCA_022424725.1 Paracoccaceae bacterium | reverse complement strand
AAAACGAAACTGGAACTGACAGATGTATGTCGCAGTCACATCATTGGCGGCTTTCGCCTTTAGCCAGATAGCAACGCCGGGACCGGCGAATATGGCGATGTTGGCCGCGGGTGCGCGTCTGGGATTTCGCGCGGCATTGCCGTTTATGTTTGGTGTGTTGTTGGGTAAACAATTGATCATCTGGCCCATTGGCTTTGGTCTGATGGAATTGGCCACCCAAGTGCCGCTTTTGTTTTTGGCACTTAAATACATTTCGGCGGCCTACATTATATGGCTTGCTTGGCGTGTGGCGAACATGCGGTTAAACGTGGATCATGATCCTGTGGGACTGGGATTTCGGGCGGGATTATTTGTTCACCCCCTTAATCCCAAAGCATGGATGATGATCACCTATAGCTTTTCCAATTATGTGGCTGTGGATGCTCCTGTTTGGATCGCCACGGCGTGGATTGCGGGCACATTGTTCGTGATACAGGCGATTTGCCACCCAATTTGGACTTTTTTCGGCGATCGTATCGCCAAAACTATAATAGGCACCCCCTTTGAACGTTATTTGATGTGGGGGCTGGCAGGATTGACCGTTGCGTTTGTTCTGTTTGCTCTTTTAAGAGGAGAACTTTGATATGAAACTTGATGCGATCACAACACAGCCTGTTGTTGAAACCGCGCGCTTTGTGCTGCGTCCATTGCGCCGCTCTGATCAAGGGTTGATTGAGTTTTACACAAAGGACGAACGCGTCGCGCGTCAAACGACAACGATCCCGCATCCTCTGCCACCAGGCGCGACAGAAACTTTTATCAATCGGTGTTTGTCGGTTGAGCGGGAAGAAGATGTTTGGGCCATTGATGCAAGTGCGGCTGGCTGGTCCGAAGTGGTCGGTTTGGTTAGCCTTGAACGCCTCAGCCGCAACCAATCCGAATTGGGGTACTGGGTCGCGCCTGCGTTTTGGAACCAAGGTGTGGCCTCTGAAGTATCCGCCGCGATCATTGAGGCAAATCCAATGGAAAACGACACGATCTTTGCCGCGGTGTTTCAGGACAATCCTGCCTCTGCGCGTGTTTTGACCAACTGTGGGTTCGGATATGTCGGTGATGCCGAGGCCTTTTCTGTTGCTCGCAACGCAAAGGTCGCGACATGGACCTATATTCGTAAATTTACCTAAGGCGTCAGAATGTCAAAACGCACAGCACATATTTCACCACGAGGATCTGTTTTGGGCACGCAGATGGCGTGGCCGATGGACCAAATGTGGCGATATTTGAGATAACGAAAACACGTATTTTCACACTCAAAGGTCGCCGAATTTGGCGGCCTTTTTGTTTATAAGGAGTTTATTGATGCAACGCATTATTCACACAGATCGTTTGGTTCTGCGCCCCGCCTATATCGGGGATGCGGGTCGGGTCGCACAGATTATGGAATATGACATTTCAAAATGGCTGATCCCTGTGCCTGATCCACACACCCTGACTGATGCCCAAGATTGGCTATCCTCGTTACGCTTTGAACGAGGGCGCTATGTCTGGGCGATCAGCCGTGACGGAGAGGTGATTGGCATGATTGGAATTGATCCCACGCTGGGATATTGGATTGGCAAAGAACATTGGGGACAGGGATATGTGCGTGAGGCCGCGCATGCCGTGTTGTCGGCCTATTTCCATGATCCCTTTGCAGATCCGATTTACAGCGGTTATTTTGTTGAAAACGAACGTTCTGCGCGGGTTTTGACCCGTCTGGGGTTTTCACCCTTGGGCAATCCTGTTGCCAGATTATCAGCCGCACGGCAGGGCGAACTGCCCCTACAGAAAATGATCCTGACACCAGAACAATGGGCGGCGTTACATCCACTTACCTTTGATGGTGCACAGGTTCACATACGTCCCATTATGGCCTCTGATGTCGACGTGCTGTGGGACATTAATGGACGTGAAAGTGTTTCAAAAAACTTTGCCACATGGCCCTATCCTCTTCCTCGGGATTATGTCGAACGGCGTGTTGCGGGCATGCGTTGGAAAAATGGATGGAGCTGTGGTTTCGCCATTGATGTGCCCGACAATGGAATGATCGGAAGCATTGCGTTTGGATCACCCAGCCAAGGGGGCAAACAGGACATGGAAATTGGATATGGTTTGCATCCTGATTACTGGGGGCAGGGATACATTACAGAAGCCGCTGAGTTGATTTGTGAATATCTGTTCCAACGCTATCCAATCGAAAAAATCACTGCCTATGCCGATCTGGATAATATTGGATCGCAGAGGGTTTTGGCGAAGTGTGGGTTTCAAAATGCTGGGGAAGAAGATCAAAAATCCCCCGCCCGCGGAACCGTGGACCGCGTGTATCGGTTTGAACGCTATCGCACATAACAGCAACGCGTGCAGGCTTGTTCCTGCGCGGGTTTTGACATATGCCACCAACAGAATAGAACTAGAGGCACAACCATGAAATTCCTAGACCTGACCAAAGTCTACATACGCTCGGGATCGGGCGGGGGCGGAGCGGTCAGTTTTCGCCGCGAAAAATTCATCGAATATGG
>JAKMGV010000281.1 GCA_022424725.1 Paracoccaceae bacterium | reverse complement strand
AACATCAAAACGCCTGTCAGGCTAAGGCGTGTGCCGACAATGCTGCCCACGTCATCCTTAAACACTGTCGAAAAGCCCCAGTTGCCCTGCAATACGCCGCAAAAACGAGGTGCATCTGCGCCATCCGTCCCGCGTTCGAAACACTGGCCACGGGTTTTCCCATCGCTGCCTTCGATCACATAACCGGGTATGACACCCAGCCAACGTCCATATTTAATTGGAAGTGGGTCAAGATAGCCTCGGTTATCGAGAAAGCTTGCAACGGCCGCATCGTCCATCCGAAAGTTGCCCTCGGACTTGGCCAGTTTTTCCAAGTTGGGGTAAAGGTTCGTCATGAAGAACACGATGAAAGTCAGACAAAGTGCCGTAAATACCATTACCGCAAAGCGTCGTAGAATAAATAAGAGCATGGAGTTCCCTGTTGTTTCCGCAGTTTATTTATGAACGGAAAACGCATCCCTGTTTATTTGAAAAAGGGGCTGCACCCTTATGGAATGCAGCCCCCGTTCGTGACAAATGAATTAGGCTTTTAGGCCCCACTTGTATACATGTGCGTGGTACGCGATGTGCATGTCACATACAGCATTTTGTGCATGGCTGCGGTATAGCGAACGCCAGTAAGGCTGAATTGTTACGCCTTCTTCAACGACGATTGCCTGAATTTTACCCGCAACCTCACGACGTGCGTCGGCGTCCGCGATTGAGTTCGCTTCTGCAAGTAGCGCGTCGAACTCTGCGTTTGACCAACCGAATTCGTTCCATGCTTCACCTGAACGGTATGCAAGACCCCAAACCTGTGTCGCGAATGGACGGTGGTTCCAGTTTGTTGAGCTGAATGGATATTTCGCCCAATCGTTCCAGAATGTTGAACCAGGTAGGATTGTACGCTTGACCTTGATGCCCGCATCACGCAACTGCGCAGCAACCGCGTCAGTTGTGTTTTTACGCCAGTCATCGTCAATTGAGATCAACTCGTGCTCATAATCTTCCATGCCCGCTTCTTTCATCAACTCAAGCGCACGCGCTGGGTCGTGTGGCAAACGGCCTACGGATGGATCATGCTCTGGGTGCATTGAGCCTGCGTGGTGGTTGTCTGCAACCGCACCTTTGTTTGAGTAACCAAGTTCAAGACATGTTGCGTTATCAACTGCCATTGCAATCGCCTGACGAACACGCTTGTCTTGGTAAGGTAGGTTACCAGCAGCATCAGGTGTCTCTTGGTTCGTACGGATAACGATTGTTGAACCTGTTGCGATTTCAGAGTTCGACCAACCGATACCTTCCATGATGTCAACGTACTCACCAACGTTTTCATAGAATACATCAACTTCGCCCGCTTCTGCAGCTGCCAACCATGCGGCTGGGTCTGTGCCATAATCGACGAATTCGATGCGGTCTAAGTTCGCTGTGCGACCAACAGAGTTACCCCACCAGTCGTGGCCTTCGTTTTTGACGACAACCGCTTTCACACCAACTTCCAGCGATTCTGGTAGGTATGGGCCAGTGCCAACTGGGTTTGAAACCATCGTTTCAGGAGAGTGGCTGCTGTGTACTACCGCTGCTGGGTAATCTGCCATGCCAGCGATGATTGTGATGTCTGATGCAACACACTTTAGCTGAACTGTGTGTGAATCAACAACAGTGATTGCGCCGGCTGCTGCGACGCCTGTGTCAGGGTCGATCAATGATGCCATACGGCCCGCCATTGAGTTACCTTCAACCGCTTTGTCACACCACATTTCGATGTTGCGCGCAACGTCCTCTGCTGTGAAGTCGTCGCCGTTGTTCCACTTAACGCCTTTGCGAACGTTCAATGTGTAGACAGACGCATCTGCGTTTGCGCTCCAGCCTTCTAGTAGGTTAGGTGTCAATGAACCGTCGTTGTTATATTCAACGAGATACTCCAACCAACCTGCTGTAAAGTGTGCGATTTGTGTCCAGTCGTATGTACGTGGATCTTTTAGTGCGCGCACTTCCATTTGCATACGAAGTGTTCCGCCCGCTTGGATGTGGCCGCCCGCGTGTGCTGGTGTTGCAAGACCCAGCATACCATATGCTGCAGTCGCAGATACACCAAGCGCGGTTGCACGAGACATAAATTCACGGCGGTCCATGTGGCCCGCTTTATGCTCTTCTGCATACATCTCTGCGACTGGATGTAGATTTTTCGACGTAGTGGTTTTTTGCATCATGTTACTCCCTGTCTGACGCATATAGGCCAATGTCGGAGTTCATCCCCGACACGTGGCAAAATTGTGAGTTACCGTGACATTCGGCACTATATTGCCGGGATCGTCAATGGCATCGTCGGGGAAATTTGGTCACAAATGCGACAGTACACATGTCAATTTGCGACATTTGGGTGGCTGTCACAGACCAATTTGCTTTTTTCTTGTCTATTTTGTCGCAGCTGCTGGGCGATAGTGCAGCCAATCCTTCATCTTGGATCTAAACCATGTGCGTTGGCGTTTCGCAAATTGTCGTGTGGCAATTGTGGCGGCCTCGCGGGCCTCCTCCAATGTCATTTGTCCGTTCAGGTG
>JAKMGV010000280.1 GCA_022424725.1 Paracoccaceae bacterium | reverse complement strand
GAGGGCAACGCCCTGTTTTTGGACAGTTGCGTTACCCTGATGACGCAAAACGCAGATACAGTTGAAGCACTGTTGATTGTCCAGGTGGATGAGCACGATGGCGTTGAAAACATATATGTCATGCCCTTCTCCCCGATGGTTGAAGGGATTGAATACACCTTGGTCGGTGTCGATCGGAAAAATGCAGAAGAACGCTTTGCGCAAATCACATGCGTGTCATTTGTAAAGGGCACGCGCATCACGCTGTCCTCTGGTGCATTGAAACCGATTGAAGAATTAGAAGTCGGTGAAAAAATTATCACGCGCGACAAAGGCGTCCAAGAAATCCGCTGGATCGGGCAATCCACCATGCGGGCCACAGGTGATTTTGCACCTGTCGTAATCAAAGCCGGCGCATTGAACAATATGCATGATTTGGTTGTTAGCCCAGAACATCGTCTGTTTGTTTATCAACGACAGGATAAATTGGGCACAGGACGCGCCGAAACATTGGTGCGGGCCAAACATTTGGTGAATGGCAAAGACGTCTATCGCCTGGATGATGGATTTGTCGAATACTACCAGCTTCTGTTTGATGAACATCAAATCATCTATGCCGAAGGCATTGCCGCAGAAAGCCTGTTGTTTGATCAACGCACACAAAGCGCCCTGCCAGATGAGGCGAAACGCGGTATCAGCCTGCATAAATCCAGCTATCGCGATGTTTTGGAAGTTGACGAAGACAAACTGTGTTCGATCAATGCAGTAAACCTGCTGCGTCAAGCATCGCGCGGGTAAAATTCGTTTTTCCACGCATTCTGAACGCCCAAGAGTTGCCAAGCGCAGACGCGCGCAATATAGGCAAGTCATGACACAAATCGCCTCAAATCGCCCCGACCTACCGCCTGAAATTGGCCGCCGCCGCACATTTGCGATTATTTCGCACCCAGATGCTGGCAAAACGACATTGACGGAAAAGTTCCTGTTGTTTGGTGGCGCGATCCAAATGGCGGGGCAAGTGCGTGCCAAAGGTGAAGCGCGGCGTACACGTTCCGATTTCATGCAGATGGAAAAGGATCGCGGGATTTCGGTAAGTGCGTCAGCGATGTCCTTTGAATATCATGATTTCCGCTTCAACCTTGTGGATACCCCGGGCCACAGCGATTTTTCCGAAGACACCTATCGCACACTGACGGCTGTGGATGCCGCCGTGATGGTGATTGACGGCGCAAAGGGCGTCGAGAGCCAGACCCGCAAACTGTTTGAGGTCTGCCGCCTGCGCGATCTGCCGATTTTGACCTTTTGTAACAAAATGGACCGCGAAAGCCGCGAAATATTTGAAATCATAGATGAAATCCAAGAAAATCTTGCGATTGATGTCACACCTGCCAGTTGGCCAATCGGGGTGGGCAGTGAATTTTTGGGCTGTTACGATCTGTTGAATGATCGGTTAGAATTGATGGACCGCGCGGACAGAAACCGCGTTGCAGAAAGCATCGAAATTAATGGATTAGATGACCCCAAACTGAAAGAGCATGTGCCAGAACATCTTTTGGAGAAATTCCTAGAAGAGGTTGAAATGGCGCGCGAACTGCTGCCAACCCTAGACCCCCAAGCGGTGCTAGAGGGACATATGACCCCCATTTGGTTTGGATCGGCCATCAATTCCTTTGGCGTCAAAGAATTGATGGACGGCATCGGAAAATATGGACCAGAGCCGCAAATCCAATCCGCCGAACCCCGTCAAGTCGCCCCAGAAGAACCCAAGGTGTCTGGTTTTGTCTTTAAGGTGCAGGCCAATATGGACCCAAAGCACCGCGATCGTGTGGCCTTTGTCCGACTGGCATCAGGGCATTTCAAGCGGGGTATGAAACTGCTGCATGTGCGCAGTAAAAAACCGATGGCAGTGTCAAACCCTGTTCTGTTCCTTGCCGCGGATCGCGAATTGGCAGAAGAGGCATGGGCAGGTGATATCATCGGCATTCCAAACCACGGACAATTGCGCATCGGCGACACCCTGACCGAAGGGGAACAGATCCGTGTGAAGGGCATCCCCTCATTCGCTCCCGAACTTTTACAAGCCTGCCGCGCCGGTGACCCGATGAAGGCCAAGCATCTGGAAAAGGCATTGATGCAATTCGCCGAAGAAGGTGCCGCAAAAGTATTCAAACCAACCTTTGGATCAGGGTTTATTGTTGGGGTTGTGGGCGCATTGCAGTTTGAAGTTTTGGCAAGTCGCATTGAATTGGAATACGGCCTACCCGTACGTTTTGAACAATCCCAATTTACCTCGGCCCGCTGGGTTCAAGGGGATAAACAGGCCCAAGATAAGTTTTCCGCGGCGAACAAACAGCACATCGCAACAGACCACGATGGCGATATGGTCTTCCTAACACGGTTGCAGTGGGACATTGATCGGGTTGAACGGGATTACCCAGATGTTAATCTGACCGCAACAAAGGAAATGATGGTGTAAGTGTAACAATGTCTTTGGAACCGCATAGATGGGCCGTTGTGTCCACAATCAAAGCGCCGACCAAAGACATTTTGAATTTTGCGGCA
>JAKMGV010000095.1 GCA_022424725.1 Paracoccaceae bacterium | reverse complement strand
CTTTCAGGGGCGGTTCCGTAATCCATAGTTTCGTAAATTTCCTTGATGTCCATTTGATCACCCCATTGCGTGTCTAAATGACGCTGAATATGCGCCAGTGGCAAAGTGTTCGAGTTGACGTTCTATATCCCCCAGCAATGATGATGCGCCAAAACGGAACAGTTCAGGGCGGGTCCATTCAACACCCAACTCTTCTTTCATCATCGAGAGATAGACCAAGGCGTCTTTTGCTTTTGATATTCCACCTGCAGGTTTGTAGCCAACCTTGTAACCAGTTTGTTCATAAAATTCACGGATTGCACGCACCATGACAAGCGAAACGGGCAGGGTTGCGTTAACGTTCTCTTTCCCTGTCGAGGTCTTAATAAAATCGGCACCTGCCATCATGCAGATCAAGGATGCCCTTGCGACATTACGCAATGTCCCAAGCTCGCCAGTCGCCAAAATTGCTTTGACGTGTGCTTCTCCGCAGGCTTCTCTGAACAACTTCATTTCGGTGTAAAGAGCTTGCCAATCTTGGTTCAGGACATGTCGCCGACTGATCACAATATCGATTTCTGTTGCCCCAGCTGTAACACTTTCTTCAATTTCTGCAATGCGAAGCTTTAGCGATGAGAGGCCCGCAGGAAATCCAGTTGATACCGCCGCGACAGGGATTTGGCTTTCTGATAAGGCAGCAACAGCAGCAGGAACCATTTCATGATATACGCAGACCGCACCAGTTGTAAGCGTATCCATACCCAGTGATTTCACCAGATCGGCCCGCAATGGGTGCTGCGCTTTGGCGCACAATCGTCGCACGCGGTCCTCGGTATCGTCACCAGATAATGTCGTTAGGTCGATGCAGGAAATGGCGCGCGCCAGCCAAGCGGCTTGGAATTCTTTTTTAACGCTTCTGCGCGTTCCAAGCGTCGCTGCACGCCGTTCTATCGCGGATTGGTTTGCTTGGGCTGCCATAACCCAATCTAAATCCAGCTCGTGACAGATATTTCTGTTGATGGTGTTCGAAATATTCATCTTAGTGTCCGTTCGCCAATATGCAAAATGGATTGCAGATAACGGATATAAACACAAATCCAAAATACGAGATTGCGAGTCATTCGCAATTATGTTGACTTTTTGCGAATGACTCGCATATTCAAACACGTGAGGTAAGGAGCCGTTCTTTGAACATCAATCGTCGTCGTTTCGTGGGTTTATCTGCTGCTGCTATTGCTGCGCCGAATATCACATTGGCGGATCAGTCATTGAATATTGTCTGCACGGTTGGGATGCTCGCGGATACGGCCAAGCAAATTGCCCCTGCAAGCGTCACAATTCGTGCACTGATGGGGCCCGGTACGGATCCCCATGCGTTCCGACAGACACGAAGCGATGTTGTCGCGTTAACAAAGGCGGATTTTATTATACGTCACGGATTGTATCTTGAGGCGCAGATGGAGGATTTGTTTGCCAAATTAGGCAAGCGGAAACCAATTTTATCGGCTGGCGAAGCTGTCCCCAATCAATACCTGTTGCCATATGATGATGCGTCGACGCAGTATGATCCACACGTTTGGATGGACCCAACGCTGTGGATTCATGTAGCAGACGCAATTGCAGCAGAATTATCGTCTAAATTGCCGAACAACTCTGCCGAGATCGCCGAAAACCATGCACGTTTCGTGGAAACTTTGATACGCCTAACAGACTATGGTCACGAAATATTGGCCAGTGTTCCCATGCAAGCGCGTGTTTTGTTAACGGCACATGATGCGTTTCGTTATTTCGGATCGGCGTATGATTTCGACGTTATGGGGGTCAAGGGTATTTCCACGACAAGTGAGGCGGGACTGTATCGGATCGAGGAATTAGTAGATCTGATCATAGAACGTCAGATTAAGGCCGTTTTCGTTGAATCCTCGCAATCAGACCGTAATATTCGTGCCTTGATCGAAGGAACTGCTGCCCGCGGTCATGATTTGAAACTTGGTGGTCAGTTGTATTCTGATGCGATGGGACCAGCCGGAACATATGAAGGAACATATGTTGGGATGATTGATCACAATCTAACCACCATCGCGCGCGCACTTGGTGTCGATGCCCCGAAGCGGGGCATGAATGATAGATTGAACGTGTAAAATGTCAGCCGACGCAATTTCCGTAACCGAATTGACCGTTGATTACGACGGAGTAACAGCGATCAAGGATGTCGATTTTGCCGTACGCGCGGAAAAACTTACAGCGATTGTTGGCCCAAACGGGGCGGGGAAATCGACACTAATTAAGGCGCTTTTGGGATTAATCCCAACCCGAACAGGATCAATTTCATGCTTTGGAACTTTACCGAAACAGTACAGAAAAAACATTTCCTATGTCCCGCAGCGCGCGCAAATTGACTGGGAATTTCCAGCCAATGTTTTCGATGTTGTTGCAATGGGTTTATATGGTGAATTGGGCCTGCTGCGCCGCTTTTCATCGGCGCACAAAGACAGGGTGCATAGTGCATTAATGGATGTGGATATGGCCGATTTCGCAGCGCGTCAGATTTCACAATTGTCAGGTGGCCAACAACAGCGCGTATTTCTGGCGCGTTCCATTATACAAGATGCTGAACTTATTCTGCTGGATGAACCGTTTGGCGGGATCGACGCAAAATCCGAAGCTGTGATTGTCGATATTCTGCGTTCTCAAAAGCAAAATGGAAAATCAATAGTCGCGGTTCATCACGATTTGTCGACTGTCAAAGACTACTTTGACGATATAATTTTACTGAACAAAACAGTGACCGCCTTTGGTCCCGTCAATGATGTTTTCACAAAGTCAAATATTGAAAAAACCTATGGCGTTTCGAATCTTGATTTTTTGACGGGCCGTGGATGACGGAACTGATTGGTTATAATACAGCGCTCGCTCTTGTTGGCGCCTTGTTATTTGGTTTTTCAAGTGGCCATGTGGGCGCGTTCGTTTATCTGCGCAAGGCAAGTTTGCTAAGTGATTCACTTGCCCACGCAACGCTTCCAGGATTGATCATTGGTTTTCTTGTTTCAACGTTTTTTGGGATGGAAGAGAAGAATTCTTGGGTGTTGCTCTTGGGCGCTGGGATATCTGCACTCTTTGGTGTGGTCGTAATTCAATGGATTATGACGCGCACGAAATTGGGATTTGACACTGCAATCGCAGCTGTACTTTCGGTCTTTTTTGGCCTTGGGATTGTGTTATTGACGGGTGTTCAATCAGTGTCAGTTGGTCAACAAGCGGGGCTTGAAGATTACATTTTGGGCTCGGTCTCAGGAATGCTGTTCCAAGACGTGTTTTTCATCGGTTTGGTTTCAATCATTTGCAGCGCGGCTGTGGTGGTATACCGCCGCCCATTAACTGCATTTATTTTCGACCCTGTCTCAGGTGAAATGGCGGGATACGCTCAACACAGAATGTCATTTCTACTCAGTCTACTGGCATTGGTAATAACAATAATCGGACTAAAGATTGTTGGTTTAATTCTGGTCGTCGCAATGTTGACGATACCTGCGGCAACGGCCCGTCTTTGGACAACGGGCGTGTGGTCGATGTCTTTACTTTCGGCCTTCTTTGGTTCGGCCTCTGCCGGCACCGGTGTGATCATTTCCGCGTTATTTCCAAGTTTGCCTTCTGGTGCGGTCATTGTGATAATTATGTTTATTGCATTGGGCCTGTCGATTGTTGTCACAAACCTTAGAGGTTCAAATGTTTGATGACTTTTTTCTAATCAGCTTTGTGCCGATCTTAACGGGTCTTTTCTCGGCCCTGTCATGTACGTTGGTTGGCAATATTTTGATACTTCGGAAACAGGCGATGTTATCCGACACAATCAGTCACGTGGTTCTACCAGGCATTGTTCTTAGCTTCCTGATTTTTGGAAACCTTGGTCCCTATTTTATGTTGGTGGGCGCGGGGATCGCTGGCTTAACAGCTGTTGGCACAATTGCGGTACTACGAACATATACATCAATGGATAATTCTGCTGCGATGGCCACCACATTATCTGTTTTCTTTGCTGCAGGCGTCCTGATGATTGAACTGACTTCGGGCGGAAATGTTCATTTAGACGTGGAACATGCGCTCTATGGTAATTTGGAAAGTTTGATCTGGATTGATGGGGAAAGTTTGATGTCTGTTTTCGATCCAGCGGCACGTCAATCGATACCTGTTGAACTGACCCGTGCCATAATTGGTTTTGTTCTTATCGCGTCAGTGATGTTGATATATTGGAGATTTCTTATCGTTTCCACGTTTGACCGAACGTTCGCCGAAATTTCAGGCGTGCCTGTTGGGATTGTATCCGCTGGTTTGGCATTGGCAGCAACAATTGCTGCGGTTATTTCATTTGATGCAGTGGGTTCAATCATTGTTGTTGCAATGTTTGTTTGCCCGCCTGCCGCCGCGCGTGTTCTAACCCAGAGCCTGCGCGATCAAGTTTGGCTTAGCCTTTTATTTTCCGCATTGTCCGCTGTCCTGGGATACGCGGTTGCTGGATATGTCCCAATTTTATTAGGATTTGAAACGTCAATCAGCGCTGCAGGAACAATCGCCACCCTAAGCGGTTTGATTTTGGCAAGCGCCATATTTTACAGCAAACGCCAAGTATCTTACGATTTTTTGGACGGACACCAAACATAGCCGTCATGACACTGAATAAATGCCTCTCTTAACCCATGTGGTTTCGTCAGCGCGGCCTCTAATACGTGATATTGGTGTGTTTCTGCGTTTTTGACAGCTGTATCAGGATCACAATCATACAGTCGAATTTCAATTCCTAAACCACGCGGCGGGTTCTCAGGAACCAGATTGATCATCGGATGGGAATGGTATGTTTGATCCGCATGTAATTGAAACACATGATTTTCGTGAGATACGATTGCAAAGTTATCGCTCACCTGATGACATTTCAGCGCGAAAACACTTTCCAAAAAAAACACGGTTCTGCGTACATCTTTTACCAATATATTTACCCCGACTCCGCTAAGCGACCGGCCAAACTCGTCTGCTGATATAGTTTCGTAATTCATTTGAGCCTCTAATTTTTATTCCATAATTTACATCTGCGCTGCTATCATCCAGCATGATGCAGATAGGTCTGTCGAATTAAAAAAATGTACTGCAACAATCGGGAAATTACATGCACGAAACGCCAAATAAAATTTTGACACCAGAACCCATTGAAACAAAACAAATTCATGACGCGAATGACGCATGGGAACATATCAATTCAATATATACGTCTTCTATCGCGTTTCTGCGTTCAAAGTTTCAGGCCGTTTTAACTGAACAATCGGGGCATCAACGTTGTCGGGCATTTTATCCTGAAATCCGGCTTACAACGACAACTTATGATCAAATTGATAGCCGTCTAAGTTTCGGTCACGTCCCTGGCCCGGGTCGATATTCGATCACTGTGACACGCCCTGATTTGTTCAAGAATTATTTGACGCAGCAAATGGCCTTGTTAATTGAAAACCACAAGGTCGCCATTGAAGTTGCAGTTTCCAAAACGGCAATACCCATCCATTTCGCTATGATAGGAGCGACCGATCTTGAGGTTCCGTCAGAAAGTGCGGGAAACTTTAGTTTGCGGGATATTTTTGATGTTCCAGATTTGGGTACTACCAATGATGATATTGTGAATGGGCTGAACACAGGTGAAACAGAGGCTGAAGCGCTGGGGCTGTTCACAGCGCAGCGGGTTGATTATTCCCTGGCACGATTGGCACACTATACCGCAACTGATCCTGAACATTTTCAGAACTTTGTGTTGTTCACAAACTATCAGTTTTATGTGTCTGAATTTGAAAACTATGCGCGCAAGATGCTTGCCGATCCGTCGTCTGAATACACAAGCTTTGTTAGCACTGGAAATGTTGAAATCACCGACCCAGATGCCGAGATAACTTATCCAACGAAGCTACCGCAAATGCCCAGCTATCACCTGAAGCGTCCTGATGGGAATGGTATCACCTTGGTAAACATTGGTGTTGGTCCATCAAATGCAAAAACGGCTACTGATCATATCGCTGTTCTGCGCCCGCATGCGTGGCTTATGGTTGGACACTGCGCTGGTCTACGAAATAGTCAGAGTTTGGGTGACTTTGTGCTGGCGCATGCCTATCTACGCGAAGATCGCGTGTTGGATGATGATCTGCCCGCGTGGGTCCCAGTTCCGGCCTTGGCAGAAGTACAAATCGCCTTGGAAAAAGCGGTCGCTGACATAACCGAGGTCTCAGGTTTTGAGCTTAAGCAAATCATGCGCACTGGAACAGTAGCGACTGTCGACAACAGAAACTGGGAATTACGCGATAACAGCGGCCCGGTTCATCGTCTAAGTCAGTCGCGCGCCGTTGCGCTGGATATGGAAAGCGCGACAATTGCCGCGAATGGATACCGGTTTCGCGTGCCCTATGGAACGCTTTTATGTGTGAGTGATAAACCGCTGCATGGGGAACTCAAGTTACCGGGGATGGCATCATCGTTCTATAACACACAAGTTTCGCGGCACTTGCTGATCGGAATTCGCGCCATGGAATTGCTTTGCGAAATGCCTCTTGAACGTCTTCAAAGCCGAAAATTACGTAGTTTTAACGAAACCGCGTTTCTTTAAGCATATTTTTTTGGAAAAAAAGGATGATTTTGTCAGAAAAAGTCCACTATTTGTTGTGTTTCGTCGCAACATTCAGTTAAATCCGTGTCACGAGGCCCAAACAGTAGGGCAGTGTAAGGAGTATAAGAATGTCTAAACCAATGACAAAGACACAGCTTGTTGCGGCGCTGGCCGAAGAAATGGGCGCTGACAAGAAATCTGCAGGCGCGGCTTTGGACGCGATCTGTGGAATTATCACACGTGAAGTTTCTGGCGGCGGTGCTGTCACTTT
>JAKMGV010000279.1 GCA_022424725.1 Paracoccaceae bacterium | reverse complement strand
GGGCTGTCGTATAGACCCGTTTCCACCGCCCAATCCTGATAGTCTGTGTTCCAAGGTTTAAAATACCCTGCGTTTTCAGGGACGTGTTTGATCCATACACCGCCATTTTCGATATAGCGGTCAATCTGTTCTGGATTGACGGGGCCGCGCCCTGTATCATCCTCGCTCCGCCATCCGGCCAGCGGTCCGATGCCAGGTTTGCGTTCATGGTTGATCATGTAGTCGGCATAATCCGCGTATTTCGCGCTGCCGTCCTCATTCACGAACCCGGGCAGTCCCAAACGCGCACCCAAATCAACCAGCACAGATTGGAACCCACGCACGTCACGATCAGGTTCAATCACAGGCCAACGAATGGCATCCGCGGCGGCATCTGCCTCGCAAATTGGACGATCCAGCAGGCTGATACAATCGTGACGTTCAAGGTATGTTGTGTCAGGCAGGATCAAATCGGCATAGGCCACCATTTCCGAACTATAGGCATCGGAATAGATGATGCGCGGAATGACATATTCGCCGTTCTCATCCTTATCCGTCAGCATATCCATGACGGAATTTGTGTTCATCGAACTGTTCCAGCTCATGTTCGCCATGTACATGAACAATGTGTCGATCTTGTAAGGATTGCCTGCATGAGCATTTGAAATCACCATATGCATCAGGCCATGCGCCGACATCGGATTTTCCCATGTAAACGCCTTATCAATCCGCTGCGGATTGCCCGCATCATCCAGCAACAGATCCTCTGGGCCATGCACAAACCCAAGGTGCGGGCCGTTTAGCGGTGCATTTGGTGTCACCTTCGCGTGCGGTTTTGGATGGATTTCCGATGGTTTTGGATAGGGCGGTTTGAAACGGAAACTTCCCGGTGTTTCAACCGCACCCAGAATGATTTGTAATGTGTGTAGCGCACGGCATGTTTGGAACCCGTTTCCATGGGCCGAAATACCGCGCATCGCGTGGATCGAAACGGGGCGCCCGATCATTTCATCATAGGTGTTTCCGCGGAAATCTGTCCATTTCTGCGGCAGGCGAATTTCCTGATCAAAGGCGACATGCGCCAATTCTGCGGCCAATGCGCGAATGCGTTTTGCCGAGATCCCACACAGGTCTGCAACCGCCTCTGGTGCGTTTTCTGGGGATAGGAAATGTTCGATCATCTTGGTGAATACACTGGTCGCCCCATTGTGCGAACCGCGCAGATCAGGTTCCGCGCCCTGGTGATCAAAGGCAACAACATCCCCAGATGTGCGATCCACGATCAAGGGTTTGCCATTGTCATCGCGCAGGATGAGACCCGTTTCAGGGTCCAACAAAACAGGCGCGTTTGTGAAACGTGCCAAATATGTCAGATCAATTTTGCCCGCCTCAATCAGACAATAGATGAGGGACAAAATAAATCGTCCGTCGGTGCCAGGCGTAATGCCAACCCATTCATCCGCCACGGCGTTATATCCTGTGCGAATGGGGTTCACACCAATGACGCGCGCACCGCGTTCTTTGATTTTGCCGATGCCCATTTTGATTGGGTTACTGTCGTGATCTTCGGCCACACCAAACAGCATGAACAGTTTTGTGTGATCCCAGTCAGGTTGGCCAAATTCCCAAAACGCACCGCCCATCGTGTAAATGCCCGCAGTGGCCATGTTCACACTGCAAAATCCGCCGTGTGCGGCAAAGTTTGGCGTGCCAAACATCTGTGCCCAATACCCCGTAAAGGATTGTGATTGGTCACGTCCTGTGAAAAACGCCAGCTTTTGTGGTGATTTTTCGCGCAGTGGACCCAACCAGTCCGTGGCAATGCCAAGCGCCTCTTCCCAAGAGATTTCTTCGAACTGACCAGAGCCCCGTTCGCCTACCCGTTTCAACGGGGCGCGTAGGCGGGAGGGTGCGGTAACCTGCATAATGCCCGCTGACCCCTTGGCGCATAATACACCCTTGTTCACGGGGTGATCGCGGTTGCCTTCGATATAGGCGACTTTGCCGTCCTTCAGGTGGACGTTAATTCCGCAACGACAGGCACACATGTAACATGTGGTCTTGCGAATTTCGTCCGATACTTTTGGGGACGTATCAACGTAGGGTTGGTCTTTCACGTGCATCTCCTCGGGTTCATGTTGCCAATCTGATCAATCCGACCATGGACAGACCGACCAATAGCGACAAGCATATGGGGCGATAGTAGGGTTCAAAGTTGGGTGTGAACAGGCGTTTACCTGCAAAAACACCAAGTGACGTAGGGATAGTTAGGGCCGCTGCGCGCAGCATAGCGGTTTTGTCCAAAACCCCAAACAATAATAGTGTTGCAAAGGTCGTAATTGTTCCCAAAAACAGGAACATGACCAGCGCGGCGCGCATTTGGCGCGGGTTACGGTCAGATGACAAAACATAAAGGGCAACAACCATGCCACCGACAGAGGCAAGGCCCGTTGCGATGCCTGCGCCGACCCCTGCGCTAACCAATCCCGCGCGCGTGTTCAAGAAGGCCAAACGCGTGTTGGCCAATTGTGTCACCGCCAGCACCAGTATCAGGCACAGGGCCACAGTTTGGGACAGTTCGGCAGAAACGTTTTG
>JAKMGV010000094.1 GCA_022424725.1 Paracoccaceae bacterium | reverse complement strand
CGGCGAATTTCCGCAACGCGGTTCATCGCAGCGGCAGAGGCCGCAATGCGACGCAACTCGGCCTCATTCAATTCAACACCTTGGAACCCGTCTGGATATTCCTCGGCAATGAAGGCAGTCGTCATATCACCAGATGTGAATTTTGGATGATCCATTACAGCAGCCAAGAATGGTAGGTTGTGACCGATCCCCTCAAGCTCGAACCGATCAAGGGCAATGCGCATTTCCTCGATCGCGTCTGCACGGGTTGGTGCCCATGTGCATAATTTTGCGATCATCGGGTCGTAATACATGCTGATTTCGCCACCCTCAAAAACGCCTGTGTCGTTGCGCACAACGGCCGTTTCTGTGGCCTCTTCCGCGGGGGGACGATAGCGTGTCAGGCGACCAATGGATGGAAGGAAGTTACGATAGGGGTCTTCGGCATAAAGACGGTTTTCAATCGCCCAGCCATTGATTTTCACATCATCCTGCGTGATTGACAGCGGTTCGCCATTTGCAACGCGGATCATCTGTTCCACCAAATCGACACCTGTGATCAATTCAGTAACAGGGTGTTCCACCTGCAAACGTGTGTTCATTTCTAGGAAGTAAAAATTGCGATCCCCATCAACGATAAATTCAACCGTACCCGCCGATGCATACCCAACAGCCTTGGCCAACGCACAGGATTGTTCGCCCATGGCCTTACGCGTTGCCTCATCCAAAAATGGGCTTGGCGCTTCTTCAACAACCTTTTGGTTACGACGCTGGATCGAACATTCGCGTTCGTTCAGATAAATACAGTTTCCATGTGCATCTGCCAAAACCTGAATTTCGATGTGACGCGGCTGTGTCACGAATTTTTCGATAAAGATACGATCATCGCCAAAGCTGTTTGCCGCCTCGTTTTTAGAGGATTGGAAACCTTCGCGCGCTTCTTCGTCATTCCATGCGATCCGCATGCCTTTACCGCCGCCACCAGCAGAGGCCTTGATCATAACAGGATAGCCGACTTGTTGGCTGATTTTAACTGCCTCATCCGCATCCTCAATCAACCCCATGTAACCAGGCACGGTTGAAACGCCTGCTTCTTGGGCGATTTTCTTGGATGTGATTTTGTCACCCATGCTTTCAATCGCACCAACAGGTGGGCCGATGAATGCAACATTTGCGGCGGCCAGTGCTTCTGCAAATTTTGGATTTTCTGAGAGGAACCCGTAACCTGGATGTACCGCTTGGGCACCTGTTGCCTTGATCGCGTCCATGACTTTGTCGATCACAATATAGGATTGGTTCGCCGGAGGTGGGCCGATGTGGACCGCTTCGTCTGCCATTTCAACGTGCAACGCATTGCGGTCTGCATCTGAATAAATCGCAACGGTTTTGATGCCCATTTTGCGGGCTGTCTTAATCACGCGGCAGGCGATTTCGCCACGGTTAGCAATCAAAATTTTATCGAACATGTCTCTGTTCCTTTCTTATTCGGGCTCGAAGGCGTCTGGGAAATTGGCTTTGATCAGGTTCAAATCCAAAATCAGAAGCGCTTCGTAATCTTCTGGATCAAAGGGGTCATCATAGGGTTTGACTTCGCGACCAAAAAGCCAGCTAAGTCGCCCTGCATCTAAATTGCCGCGTTCAAACGGCTGATCCCAAAAATGTTGCACAAGGGCAGTCACAAAACCTGCATCTGCACGGCGGTCCGCAGGTTTGCGATCGCGAAAGCGTTCGCGTGTCGCGATCGGCGTGACCCCTTTTGGGTTTGGACGACGGATCGTGAATTGAAAATCCGTCCCAGGAAGGCGCCCTGGAAATCCGCGATGTTTTAGCATGATGCACCCTTTATCTTTGCAAAGTTTGACCAACGCTGACGGCGCGTGGCGTCATTCAACATGTCGCGCAATTTCGCCTCGGCAGAGGGAACATGGACGGGACAGGTGAATTGACCACCTGCACGCACCTGCACCCCATTGCCCAAACGCGTCACCGAAACCGCGGGCAAAAACCCCCGCAGATTTTGCAAAACGCGCCACATATCCTGTCGGATTTGCAAGGCCAATTTGCGACGTGACATCAACGGGAGAGTCGTTTCAACGCATAAATCAAAGCGCGCCGGCAAGCGCCGCGCCATAATGTATTCACCGTTTATGTCGCTGGTCATCCAAGTCATTTTATAGCGGAATGTTGTCGTGCTTTTTCCATGGGTTTTGCGCCTTTTTGTTGCGCAAAGATGCAAAGGCACGTGCGACCCGTTTGCGTGTTGAACGGGGTTGAATGACCTCGTCGACAAAACCGCGTTCGGCCGCAACAAATGGGTTTGCGAAACGATCTTCATAATCCGCTGTGTGCTGCGCAATTTTATCGGCGTCGCCCAAGTCTGCCCGGTGGATAATTTCAGTCGCGCCTTTGGCACCCATCACCGCGATTTCCGCAGTTGGCCACGCATAGTTGAAATCACCCCGCAGGTGTTTGGAGGACATCACAACATAGGCACCACCATATGCTTTACGTGTGATGACCGTCACTTTTGGAACGGTCGCTTCACCATATGCGAACA
The DNA here is from genome assembly GCA_022424725.1 of Paracoccaceae bacterium. Taxonomy (GTDB): domain Bacteria; phylum Pseudomonadota; class Alphaproteobacteria; order Rhodobacterales; family Rhodobacteraceae; genus HIMB11. The sequence goes on along the minus strand of JAKMGV010000094.1, from coordinate 4,362 downwards.
GCAATTTCGCACCGTGTTTGATAATCCCGTCATATTCCTGTGATTTACCAGGCAAAAAACCAGGAACGTCAATCAATGTCAGGATTGGAATTTCAAACGCATCGCAGAAACGCACAAAACGCGCAGCCTTCCGTGCGCTGTCAATGTCCAAACATCCTGCCAAAACCATAGGTTGGTTCGCAACGACACCCACTGTTTGCCCCTCTAGACGCACAAAACCAGTGATGATGTTTTTTGCGAACTCCTCTTGGATTTCGTAAAAATCACCTTCATCTGCCAATTTCGTGATTAGCTCTTTCATGTCATATGGCGTGTTGGGGTTATCAGGAACCAATGTGTCCAACGACGCCTCAACACGGCCAGGTTCATCAAAGAAGGGGCGCACGGGCGCTTTATCGCGGTTGTTCAACGGTAGGAAGTCAACCAAGCGGCGCACTTCGCTTAGCGCTTCAACTTCGTTTTCGAACGCGCCATCTGCGACAGACGATTTTTTCGTGTGCGTTGAGGCACCCCCCAGTTCTTCTGCCGTGACAACTTCGTTTGTCACTGTTTTCACAACGTCAGGACCGGTGACGAACATGTAAGAACTGTCCTTGACCATAAAGATAAAGTCGGTCATCGCAGGCGAATACACCGCACCACCCGCACATGGCCCCATGATCACAGAAATCTGCGGCACAACGCCAGAGGCCTGAATATTGCGCTTAAAGACTTCGCCATACCCCGCAAGGCTATCAACGCCTTCTTGAATACGTGCGCCACCAGAATCGTTCAAACCGATCACAGGCGCACCATTTTCAACCGCCATGTCCATAATTTTGCAAATCTTTTGCGCATGCGTCGCAGATACAGACCCACCCAAAACAGTAAAGTCCTGAGAGAACACGTAAACCATGCGACCATTGATGGTGCCCCAACCCGTCACGACACCATCGCCAGCAGGGCGTTGGTTTTCCATGCCAAAATCGGTGCAGCGGTGTGCAACAAACATGTCAAACTCTTCAAAGCTGCCCTCGTCCAGCAAAAGTTCGACACGCTCACGCGCGGTTAGTTTGCCTTTTGAATGCTGTGCATCAATGCGCTTTTGACCACCACCCAGACGCGCGGCACCACGGCGATCTTCCAGCTCTTGCAAAATATCTTTCATAGCAACCTCTTTTTTCGTTTCAGCTTGCTTACACTGCACCTGCAGCATTACCAAGGTTTTTTCGGCAAATTTGCAAATTTATGTAAACCTATTTTTGCAAATTTGCGAATTTGCAAATGTTTCGTTTTCGCATGGACAACCCAGAACGAAGGTTCTAGCTGTTTTATATGGACAATTTTCCAGCCGCGCGTTTCTTTGATCGCACCACACAACCAACCATGCTGACCCTTGTTCTGCTCGCCTCAATCTCAGCGTTGGCGATGAATATTTATTTGCCCAGTCTTCCGCAGATGGCGATAGAGTTTTCAACAACGCCTGCTGCGATGGGTTTGTCTGTTGGTATCTACCTTGGGACCAGTGCCCTGATCCAATTATTTGCCGGCCCCATTTCTGATCGTATTGGTCGGCGCAAAATTGTCCAAGTTTCGTTGATTATCTTTGTGATTGCATCAATCAGCTGCGCCTATGCGCAAAGTTTTCAGTCATTTTTAATTTATCGCGCGATCCAATCTATTACGGCGACCTGTATGATCGTCTCGCGTGCGATTGTCCGTGATACAACGGACACTGCCAACTCTGGATCGCGTATCGCCTATGTCACAATGGGCATGGCCGTGGTTCCGATGTTCAGCCCTGCGTTAGGCGGTTTTATTGACACAAATTTTGGCTGGGAGGGCACATTTTTCGTGTTGGCGGGCCTTGGCTTGATCATGCTGATACTCAGCTATTTTGATCAGGGTGAAACCGCACCGGTTAGCAATAAGTCCATCCTGGGACAGTTCCAGAATTATCCAATCCTTCTAACGTCAAAACGGTTCTGGGGATACTGCCTTGCCTCGGCATTCGGATCAGGGGCGTTTTTTGTATACCTTGGCGGGGCACCCGCGGTCGGCGCTGAGGTCTATGCACTTGATCCGCAAACCGTGGGTTTGTTTCTGGGTGCACCTGCCATTGGTTATTTTTTTGGCAACTTTATTGCGGGTCGCTATTCCAAGTCGATTGGGATTGATTTCATGGTCCTTTATGGCTTGGTGCTTGCTCTTATCGGAATGTCCCTGTCGTTTGTGATCAGCGCACTGGGATACGGCAGCGCGCTTGGCTTTTTCGGATTTATGACATTTGTCGGCCTTGGTAACGGTATGAGCATTCCAAACGCAACCGCCGGCATGTTGGCAATTAAACCAGAGTTGGCGGGCACTGCATCGGGATTAGGCAGCGCAATGATGATCGGCGGGGGGGCCGCATTATCGGCATTGGCAGGCCCCGTGTTACACATGGGCTCAGGGGACCTAGCGCTCATCGCGCTCATGTGGCTGTCGGTATTTATTGGTATTTTGCTGATTTTGCTAGTGATCAAACGCAACCAAACACTAACAGCAGATTAAGTTTGCAAACTTTGCTGACATTAGTTTGCAAATCGTACAAACTGCGCAAATGGCAAATCGAAAACTATATTCGGGCGCAAAATTGCGCGACATGCGGCAAAGATTGGGGCTAACGCAAAAGGATTTCGCATCCAAACTGGGCGTGTCTCTTCCCTATCTGAACCAGATGGAAAACAACAATCGCCCCCTGTCTGGCACCGTTATTCTGGCGTTGGCACAAGAGTTTGGTTTTGATGTCACCGAACTATCATCCAGCGAAAATGAACGCCTGTTTTCGGATATGAGAGAGGCCTTTAGCGATCCAATCTTTGGCGACACGCCACCGCAATTGGCAGATATGCGATTAACCGCATCAAATGCGCCATCGATTGCACGTGCATTTCTGGATTTGCACCGCGCCTATCGACAGACACAGGAACGCCTTGCCTCACTTGATGAGGCACTGGGGCGCGACGATGCACGCCTTCAACCAAGTCCATGGGAAGAGGTCCGCGATTTCTTTCACTACTGTGACAATTACATTGACGCGGTTGATCGTGCAGCAGAAGGATTTTCCAAAGGTCGCCAAAGCCCAGATTGGATACAAGAAAAGGCGATCAAAACACTTTATAACCTTGGGATAACCGTGCGAAACAGCGATCAGGACGCAACACGCATTTACGATCCAAACACCAAGATATTAACCATCAGCAATCGCATTTCATTGGAAACAGCGCGGTTTCAAATCCTTTTGCAACTGGCCTTGATAAGTCAGGAAAAACTCCTGGAGGCCACGCTTGATCTTGCACGATTCCAAAGCCCAGAAGCACGCGCAATCGCCAAAATTGGTTTGGCCAACTATTTCGCGGGTGCAGCGCTTATGCCATATAAAGAATTTTTGGAAACGGCGCGCATGGAACGCCATGATCTGGAGCGTTTATCAAGCCACTTTGGTGTCTCGATAGAACAAGTGGCCCATCGTCTGTCCACGTTGCAGCGACCAGGAAACAATGGCATTCCATTCTTCTTCGTCCGCGTGGATCAGGCAGGTACCATCACAAAACGCCATTCTGCCACACGGCTTCAATTTGCGCGGTTTGGGGGTGCGTGCCCACTTTGGAATGTGCACCGTGCCTTCGAAACACCAGGGCAGTTTTTACGACAACTTGCCGAAACACCCGATGGCATTCGCTACCTATCTATTGCGCGAGACGTGACCAAAGGGGGCGGATCGTTCAATGCGCCTTTGCGCAGGTTTGCAATTGCCTTGGGCTGCGAGGTGAAACACGCCGAACAGTTAGTTTATGCAGACGGACTTGATTTAGGAAGACCAGATGCATTTGAACCTATCGGTATTTCCTGTCGATTGTGTGAACGCCGATCCTGCCATCAACGCTCTGTCCCCCCCTTAGAGCGACAGTTGATCATTGATGAAAATGAACGTTCTATGCTTCCCTATCGGGTTCGTTAAGCTGCGCTTCGTTCTTCAAAATCGAGTCCAATAGATCAATCGCATCGCCCAGTTGCGCAATGGACTTCTGGCAGCGTTCCAGTTCGCGGCGCATATCGCTGCGCTGCTCCATAAGCAGTTTTCGCGCGTTAACCAAACGTTCCAAGTATCTGACTTCGTCAGCAACACAATGACGCTCTGCATGCGCAGAGAGCCGATAAACATTAGATTGTTCAACCTGTATCACTCTTTCAAAGTCCCAAACTTGACCTACGGTAAGCACACTAACAAAATTAGACTGGAAAGTTTAGAGAACAATTTTGCAAACGCGGCATTTTATTAATGCAACATGGAAAACCTGACCAAATCAGCGAAAAATGTAGGGTTTTGGCGCCCCCAAT
>JAKMGV010000093.1 GCA_022424725.1 Paracoccaceae bacterium | reverse complement strand
CCAACAATTCAGATAGGAGCGCCCGATGGCCGAGTATAAAGACCCAGAAAACACAATCCTAATGGAGCTTAAGGACGGAACAGTTGTGATTGAACTGTTACCCGATATTGCGCCCAATCACTGTTCCCGCATGAAGGAATTGGCGCGTTCGGGTCAATATGACAATGTGTGCTTTCACCGTGTGATTGACGGGTTCATGGCGCAAACGGGCGATGTGCAATACGGCAACATGGAAAATGATTTCGATATCGGCATGGCGGGTCGCGGTGGTTCAGAACTGCCAAATGTTGCACAGGAATTTTCTGGCATCCCGCATGATCGCGGCACATTGGGCGCGGCGCGTTCGCAAAACCCAGACAGCGCAAATAGCCAGTTTTTCATCAACTTTAACGACAACCATTTCCTAAACCGTCAATACACAGTTTATGGCCGTGTGATTTCAGGCATGGAACATGTGGATGCCATCGTGAAAGGCGAACCACCCATGTATCCTGATCGCATGATCAGCGTGAAGGTTGCGGCCGATGCATAAGCTTGCGTTGATCTTGGGCCTGATGGCGGGAACGGCGCAGGCCACAGGCATTGAAATTCAGGTTGCAGGGCAGGCGAATGGGACAATCACCATTGACCTATTCGAAGAGGTCGCCCCACAACACGCAGAGCGTATCACGCGTCTTGCCTCAGAAGGGGCCTATGACGGCGTGGTGTTTCACCGTGTGATCGAAGGGTTCATGGCCCAAACGGGTGATGTGGAATACGGCAAGATGGGCGGCAACCTGTCTTACGCAGGTCGTGGCGGTTCAAGTTATCCCAACCTACCTGCCGAATTTTCGGATGTGCCTTATGATCGCGGTGTTGTGGGCATGGCCCGCGCACAAAGCCCAAACAGCGCAAATAGCCAGTTTTTTATTATGTTTGCACCGGGTTATTTCCTAAACGGTCAATACACAGTGATCGGACAGGTTACCAAGGGCATGGACGTTGTGGATGCGATCAAACTTGGCAAGGGGCGCAATGGTGCCGTGATTGGTCAACCCGATGCGATGATGAAGGTATCGGTCATCGACTAAACCCCAGAATAAAAAATAAAAAAGGGCACAGATGCGACCTGCACTGTGCCCTTTTATCTTTGACATACTGGTGTTGGATTATCCTAGTTGAACCAAAGCGTGGCGTTTTTTGCCCGCAGACAGTTTGATCGGTGATGACAATGTCTCTGCAGTGATCATCAGACCACCATCTGTCAGGGGCTCATCGTTCAGTTTGGCACCGTTTTCGGCAATCAGGCGCTTGGCCTCTTTCCCGGATTTCACAAGGCCTGATTTCACAATCAATTGAACAATTGAAACCCCGTCGCCAATCTCATCATTGCTGAGGGTTAATGTGGGCAGATCATCGCCAACGCCGCCTTTTTCAAAGACTTCTCGCGCGGTGGCTTCGGCCGCTTTGGCGGCCTCTGCACCATGCAGCAATGCGGTGACCTCATTTGCCAAAATCACCTTGGCATCATTAATCTCAGACCCCGCAAGCGCACCAAGGCGATCACATTCTGCAATGGGCAGTTCGGTGTAAAGTTTCAGGAACCGTCCCACATCCGCATCCGTCGTGTTGCGCCAGAATTGCCAGAATTCATAGGGCGACAACATATCCGCATTCAGCCAAACCGCCCCATTTTGCGATTTGCCCATCTTTTTCCCATCCGATGTGGTCAATAGTGGCGAGGTTAGGCCAAACACACGATCCTCTGCCACGCGGCGGGTCAATTCCATGCCGTTGATAATGTTGCCCATCTGATCCGAACCGCCCATCTGCAACATGCATCCATAGCGGTTGTGCAGTTCAAGGAAATCATAGGCCTGAAGGATCATGTAGTTGAATTCAAGGAAAGACAGCGATTGTTCCCGATCCAGCCGTGATTTCACCGATTCAAACGACAACATGCGGTTCACGCTGAAATGGCGTCCGATATCACGCAAAAATTCAAGGTAGTTCAGCTCATCCAACCATTCTGCGTTGTTGATCATCATGGCCCCGTTGGGCATATCGTTATAATCAAGATATGCAGAAAACACCTTTTTGATGCCTGCGATGTTTTGATCAATCATATCGGGCGTCAGCAGGGGGCGTTCATCGGCGCGAAACGACGGATCGCCCACCTTGGTCGTGCCACCGCCCATCAAGGTGATCGGGCGACTGCCCGTTTTTTGCAACCAACGCAACATCATGATTTGGATTAGGCTGCCCACATGCAGCGAACTGGCCGTTGCATCAAATCCGATATAGGCAGGCATGCCCCCTTTACACAGCGCTTCGTCCAATCCATCGTAATCAGTGCAGTCCGCAACAAAGCCACGTTCTAGCATGATCTGAAGGAAATCTGATTTAGGTGTAAAGGTCATCTCTTGCTCCTGAATAGGGATTGCGTCATTGCTATAGCGATCCTTGCAAGAAAGGAAAAGCCATGAGTGATGCAATTCGTGTTGTTGGTATGATGTCAGGCACATCAATGGATGGAATTGATGTGGCCGAGGTCGTGACAGATGGCATCACGGTTCATGAATTTGGCAGAACGGCCTATGTTCCTTATTCAGAAGATGAGCGTCAAATTCTGCGCCGTGCAATGGGGCAGTGGGACGGATTGCATGTGGGTGCGGCGGCAAAATTGGTCACCTGCTTGCACGCCCGTGCGTTCGCGGCCTTGGATGCGGGAGCAGTTGATTTGATTGGCTTTCATGGTCAAACATTGGCGCATGATCCCGATAATCGGCGCACGTTACAGGTGGGGGATGGTGTGCAACTGGCGCGTGACACGGGCCATCCGGTGGTCTGGGATTTTCGCAGCGCGGATGTGGCACTGGGCGGGCAGGGGGCGCCATTGGCTCCGTTTTTTCATTTTGCCTGCGCGAAATATATTGGGGCAAGCGAACCTATTGCCTTTCTAAATTTAGGGGGTGTTGGGAACATCACATATGTGGACCCGCGTCTGGATGATGTCACCGACCCAGGTGCCGTTTTGGCCTTTGACACGGGGCCCGCAAATGCGCCGCTGAATGATTTTATGATGGCGCGTTTGGGGCAGGCCTATGATGCGCACGGTGCCTTGGCCGCAACTGGGACGCCCGATATGGATGTGGTTCAGGCCTTTTTGAACGCGCCCTATTTCCGAAAAATGCCGCCCAAGTCATTGGATCGGAGCAGTTTTCCCCAGATTGCAGAGTTGGTTGCGTATATGCCTGATGCAGATGGTGCTGCAACACTGTGCGCGATCATCGCGGCCACGGTTGCCACAGGGATGGAACACATGCCCACACCTGTTTCCGAAGTGTTGGTCTGCGGCGGCGGGCGGCATAACCCCGTCATCATGTCCATGCTGCGCGCGGGATTGGGGGTGCCCGTGTTCGCGGTAAAACATCACGGATTAAACGGCGATATGCTAGAGGCGCAGGCCTTTGCCTATCTTGCCGCGCGTGTCTTGAACAAACGACCAACCAGCGGTCCTAGCACAACAGGCGCGCCTGTGTTTATCGGGGGTGGTGAGTTGGCGCGGCCTTAGCGGTCGATCAATGAACGTTCACCCGCTACAACTCGCCCCGCCCAAAACACAGAATTTCGCACAATGGGGGTGGTTTAGGCGCACGTTGCGATCTGCATCCTGCAACGTTGGGCCCAATTCAAACTGTGGATCATAGGCCAGCAACGTACAGGCCAAAACCGCAGCGGCATCGGCCCCTTTGCGTCGTACAACCATCCGCGCGTTTGAACACATTAATTCCCGCGGGTCTTTGTTCAAGATACCCCAACAGGTCGTTGTTATTTCAGGCACATCCATGGTGCCTGTCATTTCGGGAAATAAGACCGTTTCGGCGGGCGCATGTGCGTCAATATCAAATCCTTCGGCCTGATACAGGGCCGCAAAACCCGCACGTGCGTCAGCTTCGGTTTCACCCCATAATGTGCGCCCCGCAACGGCCATTTTAATCCCCGCATCCCGAAGCCAGCGCATTCCGATCAGCGTTTTTCCAAAACTGCCTTCACCACGTTCCAAATCATGCATTTTTGCGCTGTGATGATCCAACGAAATGCGCAGGGTCATTTTGCCGGGATAGGCCGCGTTCAATTTGGCCAATCCATCGCGCATGTTGCGCCGCATCATGGGCAACATTGCGTTGGTCAGAACCAAAACGGAAAATCCTCGTTCAAGCGATAGGCGCAGCATGTCAATGATTTCGCTATTCATAAAGGGTTCGCCGCCCGTAAACCCAATTTCCGCAACAGGCATGGTGTGATCGGCGATTTCATCCAAATAGGCGCGTAAATCACTTTCCTTAAAATATACCAACTGATCATTGGTGGGCGAGCTTTCGATATAACAATTCACGCATTCGATATTGCACAGCGTCCCTGTGTTCACCCATAGCGTTTCTAATTGTTCAAGACTGACCCACGCGCGTTCTTCACCCTTGGCCGTGATGGTTGGGTGTTCGAATTTCTGCGCATTATCGTTTTGCTCAATATCTTTCATGGGCCTGCCTGTTGGTTTGTTATTTGGACAGTATCAATAGAAACGCCATGCGCAAGGTTTTCCAATTGCACATAACAGTGTTGTGATGCACTCTTATGCCTAGACATACAGAGCACATCACAGTAAAAGGCGCGCAAGTTAGCGCTAACATAGTATTGAGCCCAAAGCGACGAACAAAGGAAGAATGTAAAAATGGTTTCTCGCGTTATACCTGTTGATCCCTTTGATTTAACGATTTTTGGTGGCACGGGGGATTTGGCAAAACGCAAAATTCTACCTGGTTTGTTCCGCCGTCATTTGTCAGGACAAATGCCGCATGAGGCGCAAATCATTGGTGCCGCGCGATCCGAGCTGAGCGATGAGGAATATCGCGACATCGTGCGCACGGCGATTGCCGAATTTGGTGCGATTGACCATTCTGATAGTGATGTGGACGAATTTTTGTCACGCGTGTCCTATCTCCATGCCGATGCAAAGGGTTCGGCAGGCTGGGCCGCGCTAAAGTCAAAGATGCGTGATGGATATGTGCGGGCCTTTTATTTCTCGGTCGCGCCTGCCTTGTTTGGGGATTTGGCCGAACGCCTGCATGAGCATGATATCGCGCAACGCGACAGCCGTATCGTTGTTGAAAAACCCTTTGGCAAGGATTTGGAAACCGCGCGTGCCCTGAACGCGACCTTGGCCAAACATTTCCGCGAAGATCAGATTTATCGCATCGACCACTATTTGGGCAAAGAAACGGTTCAAAACCTGATGGCTGTACGGTTTGGCAATATGTTGTTTGAACCACTGTGGAATGCGCAGTTCATTGATCACATTCAAATCACCGTTGCAGAAACCGTTGGTGTCGGTGGGCGCGGGGGGTATTATGATCAATCGGGTGCAATGCGTGATATGGTGCAAAACCATTTGATGCAATTGCTGTGTTTGATTGCAATGGAACCGCCATCCAAATTTGATCCCGATGCGGTGCGCGACGAAAAACTAAAGGTTATTCGCGCCCTTGACCCTGTGGAACCCCACCATTTGGTGCGCGGTCAATATAGTGCGGATAGGGATCAACCGGATTATCGCAGCGCCGTGGACAATCCGCGTTCGCGCACAGAAAGTTTTGTGGCCCTAAAAACCCATATCAGCAATTGGCGTTGGGCGGGCACTCCGTTTTATTTGCGCACGGGCAAACGGATGCGTGCGCGCTCCTCTGAAATTGCGGTGGTGTTTAAGGAAACGCCGCATTCCATCTTTGGCCCTGATGCGGGATCGCACCGCAATGCCTTGGTCATTCGGTTGCAACCGGATGAGGGGATCACACTTGATGTGACGATCAAGGAACCTGGCCCAGGGGGCATGCGTTTGGTTGATGTGCCCCTTGATATGACCTTTGCCGAGGCGTTGGGGCCTGACGCCGAAACCGCACCAGAAGCTTATGAGCGATTGATTATGGATGTCATTCGTGGCAACCAAACCCTATTCATGCGCGGGGATGAGGTTGAGGCGGCATGGAGTTGGACAGATCCCATTATCCAAGGGTGGGAGGCCCGCAATGATGTGCCCAAACCCTATGATAGTGGCAGTTCAGGACCAGAGGATGCCTTAATGCTGTTGCACCGTGATGGGCGAAAATGGCGAGAGATACGATAATGAACATGATTGAATATGCAGATCGTGATATGTTGGCGCTTGATCTGGCAGGACGTTTGGCCAGTGAATTGAACGAGGCGCTTCATCACGAAGATCGGGTCAGTTTGGTTGTCCCCGGTGGAACATCGCCCGGACCCGTTTTTGATGATCTGTGTGGGGCCGAAGTTGCTTGGGACCGTGTTGATGTCGCGCTAAGTGATGAACGTTGGGTGCCTGAAACATCGGATCGTTCAAACACACGGTTGATCAAAGAACGCCTTTTGACGGGACCTGCGGCGGCCGCGCATTTGGTGCCCCTATACGCCGATGGCGACATTGAAACAGAATTGCCAAAATTGGCAGAGAGCATTGACGTTTTGCGCCCCATCACCGTGTTGTTGTTGGGCATGGGCACGGATATGCACACCGCGTCAATCTTTCCAGAGGCGGATAATTTAAACCTTGCCCTGTCACCTGATGCCCCAAATCTGGTTCCAATGCGCGCGCCGGGTGCGCCCGAACCCCGTGTGACCCTGCCTGCGCATGTGTTGGACGGGGCGATCAATAAACACATCCTAATTTTTGGCGATGAAAAGCGCGCGGCGTTGGAACGCGCTGAAATTTCGGATGCCTTTGATGCCCCCATTCGTGCCGTTATGATGGGGGCAAAGGTCCATTGGGCCCCATAGTTTAATAGGTTGATACATGTTTGATGCACTAAAATCCCTTTATTCAAAGGTTTCTGATCGTTCGATCC
>JAKMGV010000092.1 GCA_022424725.1 Paracoccaceae bacterium | reverse complement strand
TGCAGGCCGCATTGGCGGAAACAGGAGTGTCGGCGCAGCGTTGTGTGTGCATCGGGGATACCACACATGACATGCGGATGGCCGTGGCAGCAAAGGTTGGGTTTGTCGGGGTTTCGTGGGGGTATCACCCCGTTGATCGATTTGACGCGGCCTTCAGGGTGGCAGAGACACCGCAATCCGTATATCAGGCGATCACAGATTGGTTGGAGCGCGATACATGACCGAGTGGAAACTAAAACGATTTTGGACAGAGGCCTCTGTAAGTGAAACAGAAGAGGGGTACGCGGTATTGTTGGATGACCGCGGTGTGAGAACACCCGCAAAAACCAGCCTTGTCGTGCCAACGGTTGAATTGGCGCGCGCCATTGCAGATGAGTGGGATGCCCAAGAGGGCACGATTGATCCAACCACGATGCCATTTACGCGTTCGGCCAATGCTGCGATCGACAAAGTGACCCATCAATTTGATGAGGTTGTGAACTTGTTGGCGGAATATGGCGAAACCGATTTGTTGTGTTATCGCGCCGATGCCCCCGTTGAATTGAGCGAAAGACAATCCGAGGCATGGGACCCGCTACTGGGGTGGGCCAAAGATACGTTTGAGGCGGATTTGTCCCCAGCGACGGGTGTGATGTTCGTGGAACAACCTGCGCAATCGCTAAACAACCTAAAAATGGCCCTTTTGGACCAAAGCGCGTTTCAGCTGACCGCGACTTATGACCTGATCAGCATTTCAGGATCACTGATTCTTGGACTTGCTGTGTGCAAGGGCAAGATTTCAGCACAAGAGGCGTGGGAATTGTCGCGAATTGATGAAATTTGGCAGATCGAGCAGTGGGGCGACGATGAAGAAGCCACGGAAGTCGCAGAAATAAAGGCTAATTCCATGCGTCATGCAGGGCGATTTTTTGCAATGTCTGGTTGAAGAATCAAACGCTTACGGATGACCTTGGGTAAACTTGCCCCTTTCTGTTGACGCAAGTGTAATGAAATTCTTGACGTTTCCCTCAGAATTTGAACAAATTGAGGCACTAATCGGGGATAGCCTACCAAAGTCGTAAGCTTGGGGGGTGCCCTATAATGACTTTGTTCGAATGGAACAAAACCAGGAAGAGGTAAAAATGAAAAAATCCGTGATCATAGGAGCATTGACTGTAGCTGGTCTTGCGGCATCTGCTGCAGTTGCTGGCACAATGGACGATGTAAAAGCACGTGGCAAATTGAACTGTGGCGTTACAACTGGCCTAGTTGGCTTTGCGGCACCTGACGCAAACGGCGAATGGCAAGGTTTTGACGTAGGCGTATGTCGCGCAGTTGCAGCGGCCGTTTTGGGTGACCCAAAAGCTGTTGAGTTTGTTCCAACAACAGGTAAAACACGCTTTACTGCGCTTGCATCAGGCGAAATCGACATGTTGGCACGTAACACAACATGGACATTTTCACGTGATGTGGACCTTAAATTCGAATTCACTGGCATCAACTACTATGACGGTCAGGGCTTCATGGTTCCAAAAGATCTAGGTGTTGGTTCAGCAAAAGACCTAGACGGTGCAACAGTATGTATCCAAACTGGTACAACAACAGAGTTGAACTTGGCGGACTTCTTCCGTTCAAACAACATCTCTTACGAGCCTGTTCCAATCGAAACAAACGCAGAAGCGCAGCAGCAGTACCTAGCGGGTGCATGTGACGTTTACACAACTGACGCATCTGGTTTGGCGGCGACTCGTGCGACATTCGAAGATCCATCAGCACACGTTGTTCTACCTGAAATCGTATCAAAAGAGCCTCTAGGCCCACTTGTACGTCACGGCGACAACAACTGGGGTGATGTTGTACGTTGGTCCTTGAACGCATTGATTGCGGCAGAAGAGCTTGGCGTGACATCTGCAAACATCGCAGAATTGTCAGCAGCAGCAACAAACAACCCAGAAGTTAACCGTCTGTTGGGTACAGAAGGTAACTTGGGCGAAATGCTTGGCCTAGACGCAGAATGGGCAAAACGCGCGATTATGGCGGGTGGTAACTACGGCGAATTGTTCGAGAAGAACATCGGCGAAAACACACCAATCGGCCTAGCACGTGGCTTAAACGCTCAGTGGAAAAACGGTGGTTTGATCTACACACCTCCATTCCGCTAAGTTTAGCTATGAAAGGGTGCAGGAAATCTGCACCCTTTTCTTATTCAAAAACGGTAGTCGGGCCGTTTTGATTTTGAATTTCTACACTACATAGGGTTATCCCCACATGACATCCATCAACGACCCAAAACCAGAGTCGTTCCAGTTGTCACAGCTTATCAACGACACGCGATATCGGTCCTATACGTTCCAATTTGTTGCATTGATCGTGCTGTTTTTCCTGGTCGGTTATCTGTATTTGAATTTGGTTGAGAACCTGCGCACTGCGGGTCTTGATATTTCTTACGAGTTTTTAGGTGAACCCGCTGGTTATGACATTAACCAAAGGCTGGTTGAATATAATAGCCAATCTTCGCATTGGCGCGCGTCTGTTGTTGGTGTTCTGAACACCCTATTGGTTGCCTTTGTGGGATGCATTTTGGCAACGATTTTTGGTGTGACGGCGGGTGTTCTTCGCCTGTCCAACAACTGGATCGTAGCCAAGTTAATGGCCGTTTACGTTGAAATTTTCCGTAACGTGCCGGTCTTGATTTGGATCCTGATCATCAACGCGATTTTCCTAATCGCATTGCCCCAGCCCAAGGCGTTTAAATCGCGGGGTGGCAATCCGCCAGAGGCAGAAATGCTTTGGGATTCCTTTGCGTTTACGGGGCGCGGCATTTACGCGCCGAAACCTGTTTTCGAAACAGGATCTTGGGTTGTTGTCGTGGTCTTTATCCTGTCGATTATTGGAATGTTTGCCTATCGTCGCTACACCAAGTTAGCGTTGTATGCGCATGGCCGTGATCTGCCACGTGGTTGGCCCTCGCTTGCGATTTTGTTTGTCCCTGCCATTTTGGTCTATTTTGTTATGGGCAGTCCCATTGGACTAGAATACCCAGAGCTTAAGGGCTTTAACTTCAAAGGTGGCATCTGGGCGCGCGGTTCATTTGTGGCGCTGACATTCGCGCTTGCGATTTATACGGGTGCGTTTATCGCCGAAAACGTGCGCGCAGGTATCCTTGCGATTTCCAAGGGTCAGACAGAGGCCGCCGCGGCATTGGGTATTCGCCCTGGCCGTATTATGAGCCTAGTAATACTACCCCAAGCGTTGCGCGTGATCATCCCGCCCATGATTTCCAACTTCTTAAACCTCACCAAAAACTCGTCATTGGCGATTGCGGTTGGGTATATGGATATCACGGGGACATTGGGTGGCATCACCTTGAACCAAACAGGACGCGCGATCGAAGCGATCCTATTGTTGATGGCATTCTATCTTGCGATCAGCCTTGGCATCTCTGCGATCATGAACGTCTACAACAACTCAATCAAACTGAAGGAGCGCTAAGATGAGTGATCAATCTATTGCATTCGTGCGCCACGAAACACTGCCTCCTTCTCCGCCCCCTGCGTCTGAAACGGGTATTGTAAAATGGATGCGTGAAAATCTGTTTTCATCTGTCACAAACTCTATCCTGACGCTTGCGGCCCTTTATGGGATTTATTCGATTTTGTCTGGATCCATGCCATGGATTTTGGGCGGGATTTGGCAGGCGCCATCACTTCAGGCGTGCCGTGAAATTTTGGCAGGGGACTCTGCAGGGTGTTTTGCGGTTTTGACGGAACGTTGGCACCAGCTGATCTTTGGTTTCAAATACCCGCAAGAGGCCTATTGGCGTCCAACATTGGCTTTCGTTCTTCTGATCGTTGCCGTCGCGCCCGTTTTGTTTGCAAATCTACCGCGTCGCATGTTGATTCTAACCGGCCTCTATCCGTTCATCGGGTTCTGGTTGATCTGGGGCGGGACGATTATGGCACCCTTGATGGGCCTTGTTGGGTTCATCGTCGCATATATGGTTTTCCAGCGCCTTGAACGTTCAAGCTTTGCGATGGGGGCATTAGGTGGCTTGGTCGCCGCGATCATCTTTTGGACACTTGGCGGGTATGTCAGTGACGCGATGAGCGGTTTCCTCGCGCTTGAACAAATTCCATCGCGCGACATGGGTGGGTTCATGTTGAACATCATCCTTGGTACGGTCTGTGTCTCGCTGTCCTTGCCGATTGGTATTCTGCTTGCGCTGGGACGTCAGTCGAACATGCCGATCATCAAAATCATCTGTGTTGTGTTCATCGAATTTATTCGTGGCGTTCCGCTGATCACGCTGTTGTTCGTAGCAAACGTTGTGTTGGCCTATTTCCTACCGCCAGGGACAACCTTTGACCTGATCCTGCGCGTGATCATCATGATCACTATGTTCTCTTCGGCCTATATCGCCGAGGTGATCCGTGGTGGCCTTGCGGCCCTACCGCGTGGTCAGTACGAGGCGGGCGATAGCTTGGGGCTTGATTACGCGCAATCGATGCGTCTGATCATTCTGCCTCAAGCGTTGAAGATTTCGATCCCAGGTATCGTAAACGTTGCGGTGGGTCTGTTCAAAGACACCACACTGGTTTCCGTGATCTCAATGTTCGATCTGGTGGGTATGATCCGCGGACCGATCTTAGCATCAACGGAATGGAACGGCGTTTATTGGGAACTGTTTGGCTTCGCCTCGCTTCTGTTCTTCATCATCTGCTACGGCATTTCACAATACTCACAATGGCTCGAGCGTCAGCTCGCGACCGATCATCGATAATTAGGAGGTCTTGATTATGGCCCAGGCAAAAATGACCGTCTCAGACGAGGTCGCAATTCAAATTCAAGATATGAACAAATGGTACGGTTCGTTCCATGTACTTCGGGATATCAATCTAACTGTAAACCGTGGTGAACGTATTGTTATCGCGGGTCCATCTGGTTCGGGGAAATCAACATTGATCCGCTGTATCAACCGTTTGGAAGAGCACCAGCGCGGACAAATCATTGTAGATGGAACCGAGCTGTCATCAGATTTGAAAAATATAGACAAAATCCGTTCCGAGGTGGGGATGGTGTTCCAACACTTTAACCTATTTCCACATTTGACGATTTTGGAAAACTGCACATTGGCCCCGATTTGGGTGCGCAAAACACCCAAGAAGGAAGCTGAAGAAACGGCGATGCACTTCCTTGAAAAGGTTAAGATCCCTGAACAGGCGCTTAAATATCCAGGACAGCTGTCTGGTGGTCAACAGCAGCGTGTGGCAATAGCGCGTTCCTTGTGTATGCGGCCGCGCATTATGTTGTTCGATGAACCAACTTCAGCGCTCGACCCAGAAATGATCAAAGAGGTGTTGGACACCATGATCGAATTGGCAGAAGAGGGGATGACCATGTTGTGTGTGACGCACGAAATGGGATTCGCGCGCCAGGTTGCGAACCGCGTCATCTTTATGGACGAAGGTCAAATTGTTGAACAAAACGAACCAGAAGAGTTCTTTAACAATCCAAAATCAGAGCGTACCAAATTATTTTTGTCCCAGATTTTGGGGCATTAGCTGAGGATAATTCAGACTGTATACCGAAATATGATACATGCACTTTATCGATAGGTTGTAACATACACTGAGACAGCACTATTTATCTAAAAGAACACCTGCTAAAAAATTTTCTTCATATGCCCACAAAAACAATTGGGCATATACAGATCGTTTATTGGGTAAAGGTTCCCAACTCGCGGCAAATATGAATTTGAAGGAAATACTTACGGGTATATTGTCAGATTTAGAGGCACAAACTTTTTAAATTTACCTTGCGGTGATGTTTTTTGAATGAAGCAAGTAGATTTGTCTAAGTATATTTATCTTGATGACGATATTAAACTAAAACTCATAAAAAAGTTAAACGATATTCGTCGCTCAATGTAAATTTAAGATTATTGACTTAGTACGGAAGCTGTCTCCAAAAGCTGATATGGTGTTAGTTAGGGACTGTTTTAAACATCTATCTAATGCTCTTATCAACGCAACACTCAGCAATATTTTTGGTCTGAAAGCATGTGGCTCTTAATTAAGACATTGGGCATTTATACACCTCAAGTTTGCTTAACGTATACACTCCAAGCATATGCATGCAAGTTAAGAAAAATCAGACTCAGTGCGCAGCGTCTTTGGCGGTGGCGTAAAGCGAACAAAATCCTCGCGCGTTCTGGTGAGGAAAAGAATGGAGTGGGTCTTGCCTCTATGCGTGAAAGGAATTTATATGTAAAAATTAGAATAGGGCGGCAATATCATAACTTCGGCAATTACTTGCCTGCGTTAGGTAATGAAAGATATAAAGAGGGTATCGCCGATGTCTCAACAGAAGTTTGTCCTAATGAATCACACCGATTTGCAGGGCCATCATTTCGGTTGCGCGCGGGTGATGCGGCATATCGAACAGGCTTTGACTGATCGTGGTGGAGTCATTTGGGCACGTATCGATGGCAAAATGGATTGGAGAAAAGACCCGGCAACATTACAGAAAATTGCGGATTGTGATGCGATCGTCATCAACGGTGAAGGCACACTTCACCATGGACGCAAGAAAGCAAGTTGGCTGATAGCTGTTGGCAATCACCCGTTGACACAAAGTAAAAAGCTTGCACTGATCAATACGCTCTATCAAGAAAACCCAGAAAGTTGGGCACCTATGTTGAGAAAATTTCAGTATCTTTACGCACGCGACGCTCGTTCAGCGGAAGTGATGTCCGTAAAGGCTGGGCGTGATGTTACATGGCTCCCCGATCTTTCCACTGCGGCGGGTAGCGACCCTTCTTGCGAGACGCGCAGCGGTATTGTGTTCGGCGATTCTGTTTCCAAGACCGCTACTAACTTTCTGGCAAATCTGGCAATGGATCTTAACAGCATCGAACCCACACGGA
>JAKMGV010000278.1 GCA_022424725.1 Paracoccaceae bacterium | reverse complement strand
CCAATTGTTCTTCGGCCAATAGACGCAGTGGATTGCCGGGGGTTGCCAGTTGTTCAAACCCCATGCGGCGTTCGCCTGCATCAATCCCACTTTCGTCAACGGTCAAACGTTTGAAATTCAGGATATCACGGTACATCTGATCCAGATCGCCACTGACAGCTGCGGCCTCAAGCTTGGCTGCGGCCCCTGCCCCATCCTTGTCCGATTCCAATTCCGCGGCCTGCAACATGGCAATCATCGCGCCCCCCGATGCATTGGGCGCGGTAATGGTGTCCAACTGCGCAACACGTGCGGATGGGTCGTTTTCTTGCAAGGCCTCTAACACAGAGGACCCAAATGTTTCCGAGGCGGTTTTTTCCGCAGCGCGGTTGTATTCGCGGTATCCCGTGCCACCCACAACCAGCACAACCAATGCAACGCCGATCCAGCCGTATTTGCGAAAGGTTTTGAACAATTTTTCGCGGCGTATTTCTTCGCTGACTTCATCGATAAAGCTATCTGTATCGCTCACGGCGGACCTCACATCTTGTATTTCAGGTTTTGTAGACCCAACTGAATAGGAATCCAAGAGCAAGATTGCGTTGCTGCACCTGCAAAAAAATGTGAGGAATTCATTAATCTAAACTGGCGGGTTTAGCGTATATCTGCTAAGTGGCGGCTAAAGTGGGGTTCGTTTTACCCGTTTGCCAATTCGTTGGAAGGAAGATTATGCGCATTATGTCCTTGATCACGGCTGTTGTTGTGGTTGCCGTTTTATATTTAATTGTTTTTGAACGTGACGCCGTGCGTCAAGTTGCAGGTGGGGCATCCCCCGCGATTTTGTGGGACGCATCCAAGGATACGCCATTGGTGAATGATGTAGCGGTCGAGGAAGAGACGGCAGAGACAGAAACACCCGCAGATGCCCCAAGCGAACGCCAATTGATTAAGGTGGTCGCCATGAAATCAACCGCCCGTGAAATTGACAGCGCCGTTGTGCTGCGTGGTCAGACCGAGGCCGCGCGCAGTGTTGTTCTGCGTTCCGAAACATCGGGACTAGTGATCAATCAACCCCTGCGCAAGGGCCATGTGGTTTCCGCGGGCGAAAGCCTATGTGAATTGGACCCTGGCACGCGCGAGGCGAATTTGGCAGACACCATTGCCCGCCTGAAAGAGGCAGAAGCCCGCGTTCCAGAAACCCAAGCCCGTCAGTACGAGGCAAAAGCCCGCCTAGAAGAGGCAAAAATCAACTTTAACGCTGCAGATAAATTGGCCCAAGGTGGATTTGCATCAGAAACACGTGTCGCCTCCACTCAGGCGGCTGTACGCTCTGCAGAAGCCGCAGTAGAAAGCGCAAAAGCAGGGTTTGACGCTACAAGTTCGCGCATTCAATCCGCCGAAGCCGCCGTTGCTGCCGCACAAAAAGAGATTGATCGCCTGACAATCAAAGCAACCTTTGGTGGTCTATTAGAAAGTGATACGGCCGAAATCGGCAGTCTGCTGCAACCTGGCTCTGCCTGCGCAACAGTGATCCAATTGGACCCCATTAAAATCGTGGGCTTTGTCCCCGAAACAGAACGTGATCGCGTCACTGTGGGCGCGCGTGCGGGTGCGCGACTGTTGGACGGAACCGAGGTATCGGGCAATGTAACCTTCCTGTCGCGGTCGGCCGATAAACTAACACGCACCTTCCGTGTTGAATTGGAAATTCCAAACCCTGATATGAACATTGCAGATGGCCAAACTGCCGACATCCTGATTGCTTCAGATGGCAAAGCCGCACATTTGATCCCGCAATCCTCACTCACGCTGAATGATTCGGGTGCATTGGGTGTGCGAACGATCCTTGCGGATAACGCGACCAAGTTTGTGGAAATCAGCCTGCTGCGCGACACACCAAATGGGGTATGGGTATCCGGATTGGACCCAGAGGTCAGCATCATCGTCGTCGGTCAGGAATATGTGGTCGATGGGATCGTTGTTGAGCCAACCTATCGGGAGTTAGGCCAATGACAGGATTAGTCGATTGGGCATCAGAACGCGCGCGCATGATTATCGCGCTGATTATTGTTTCGCTGACCGCAGGGATATTTAGTTACACGGGCCTTCCAAAAGAGGGAGAGCCCGACATTGAAATTCCCGCATTGTTCATTTCCGTGCCCTTCCCCGGCATTTCCGCAGGGGATAGTGAAACGCTGTTGGTGCGCCCAATGGAAACGGAATTGGGCGATATTGACGGCCTTAAGAAAATGACCGCCACTGCATCAGAAAACTATGCGGGCGTGGCGTTGGAATTTGAATTCGGCTGGGACAAAACCAAAACCATGGCAGACGTGCGCGACGCCATGAACGCGGCAGAGGCGAATTTCCCATCGGGTGCCGAAAAATATTCGATCAACGAAATTAACTTTTCCGAATTCCCGATCATCATCGTGAACCTAACGGGACAGGTTCCTGAACGCACGATGACCAAGATTGCCAAGGATTTGCAGGAAAAGATCGAAGGCATGGATGCGGTGCTTGAGGCCGCGATTTCCGGCCAGCGCGATGAAATGGTCGAGGTCACAATCGACCCCTTGCGACTTGAAAGCTATAACGTCAC
>JAKMGV010000277.1 GCA_022424725.1 Paracoccaceae bacterium | reverse complement strand
GGGTCATCCCCCCAGCCTCTTGAGCAGGCACCAAGCGATTGGGGAAGCTGCCACTTCCCTACGCTAAGCATAAAAGAGGTGGCGCTATGGCATTGAACGAGCAGTTCTTAGAAGAAGAAATTCACCCAATCGATATTGTCGAACACATCGCTGAGCACCATGAGTGGGAGTTCGATCGTATAGAAGAAAATCAAATCGCAATGGCTGTTGAGGCGCAGTGGCGGACATATTCGCTAACATTGGCGTGGTCAGGATTTGATGAAACGCTGCGGTTGATTTGTACCTTCGAAATGGAGCCGCCGAAAGAGCGACTTCCAGCACTTTATGAAGCGTTGAACGAAGTAAACGACCGCTGCTGGACGGGTGGTTTTTCTTACTGGGACGAACCTGGGTTGATGGTTTACCGGTATGGTTTGGTTTTGTCGGGGGGGCAGTTTGCATCGCCTGAACAAATCGACACCATGATTGGTGCGGCAGTTATGAATGCGGAACGGTATTATCCCGCCTTCCAATTGGCGGTATATGGAGAGCACACGCCGCAGCAAGCGATGCAAGTCGCCATTGCAGAAGCCTACGGTCACGCATAATACTGCTCCCCAAATGAACTTGATTGTTTGGGGTTGATATGACGTTTGACACACTTTCTCAGCAGGGTTTGGTTCTGCTTGGTTGCGGAAAAATGGGTTCTGCAATGTTGGCGGGTTGGCTTTCAAATGGTTTGAACCCATCTTCGGTCTACGTTGTCGATCCCTATCCATCGGAATGGGTGCTTGCGCAGGGGGTTCACGTGAATCCTGAACTGCCTCCAAAACCCGCACTGGTTCTGATCGCTGTTAAACCACAGATGATGCAAGAGGCGCTTCCTACGCTTCAGGCGATGGGGGGCGGGGAAACTGTGTTTCTATCGGTTGCGGCAGGCATCTCTATTGGAACTTACGAAGACATTTTGGGCGCAAATTCCCCGATTTTGCGGGCAATGCCAAATACCCCTGCTGCAATTGGTCAGGGGATTACGGCACTGATCGGAAATGCCGTATCGACAGCAGATCACCTTGATCTGGCGCATGCGCTCTTATCCGCAATTGGTGAGGTTGTCGATTTGGACAGCGAAAGTCAAATGGATGCGGTCACGGGTGTGTCGGGGTCTGGACCAGCGTATGTGTTTTACATGATTGATGCACTGGCCAAAGCAGGTGAGGCACAGGGGTTGTCGCCAGCCTTGGCCATGCACTTGGCCAAGGCCACCGTTGCAGGTGCAGGCGCATTGGCCAAAGCGGCAGAGGAAACGCCAGAACAGTTACGGATCAACGTGACCAGTCCGAATGGAACAACGCAGGCGGGGCTTGAGGTATTGATGGATCAAAACGCGGGTTTAACCCCATTGATTGGTGGAACCGTCGCAGCCGCGACCATGCGCTCAAAGGAGCTTTCAAATGGCTGACATCACCTATGACGAGTTTCTGAACGTCGATATCCGCGTAGGTACAGTGATCCGCGCCGAACCCTTTCCCGAGGCGCGAAAGCCAGCGATTAAAATGTGGATCGATTTTGGCGGTGAAATTGGCGAACGCAAAACATCGGCGCAGGTTACGGCACACTACACGCCAGAACAATTGGTCGGCAAACAGGTGATGGGTGTCGTGAATTTCCCGCCACGACAAATCGGTCCATTTATGTCCGAGGTTCTGGTTCTGGGATGCATGGATGATTCAGGTGCAGTAGTTTTGATCGCCCCAGATCAAATTGTGCCAAACGGCGGTCGGATGCATTAGTCGCCAATCGCCTGTCGCCAATGCACGCGGCATAGCGAAACATAGGTTTCATTTCCGCCAACTTGTACCTGCGCGCCGTCTTTCAACACGTTTCCATGTTCGTCCTGTCGCACGACCATCGTCGCCTTTTTCCCGCAGTGGCAAATGGTGCGTATCTCTCGCATCTCGTCCGCCAATGCCAAAAGCGCTGCTGAGCCTGGAAAGAGCTTCCCTTGAAAATCCACGCGCAATCCGTAACACATCACAGGCACCTTTAAATCATCCACCGCGCGGGCCAATTCCCAAACCTGATCGGCGGACAAAAACTGAGCCTCATCAATAAAGACACAGGCGCAGGGGCCAGCATTTAGGCGCTCTTGTATTTTTGAAAACAGGTCAGTTTTGGATGCAAAGGTGTCTGCATCCGCCCCGATCCCAATCCGTGATCCGATTTTGCCAGTTCCCGCGCGATCATCAAAATTTGCGGTCAACAGATACGTCTGCATCCCCCGTTCAGCATAGTTATAGGACGCCTGCAGCAAAAGCGTGCTTTTGCCCGCGTTCATCGTTGAATAGTGAAAATACAGTTTGGCCATAGCCAAGTCATGCCGTGAAGGACGTTGAATTTCAAGCTGAAAGGGGCGGGAAATACACTAAGCAATGCAACACTTACCACAATCGTTAACCCAACCCCGAGGATGCCTAACCGCGACTGGTTTGCGGCCGGGAGTGATTGTCACAGTTTCCCACCCCAATTCGGAAACTTGATCGGCATGATGCCTCTACTTGCACGAACCATAATTATGGCATTGCCTAAAGTATTGTTTAATGGGAAA
This sequence comes from Paracoccaceae bacterium, assembly GCA_022424725.1. GTDB lineage: Bacteria > Pseudomonadota > Alphaproteobacteria > Rhodobacterales > Rhodobacteraceae > HIMB11. The sequence goes on along the minus strand of JAKMGV010000277.1, from coordinate 2 downwards.
AG
>JAKMGV010000091.1 GCA_022424725.1 Paracoccaceae bacterium | reverse complement strand
CTGCAACGCCAGCAGCTTATTGCTTATTACAGCCGTGGCAAGACCAAGCGATATTAACAAAATTTTAAAATGCTTACCTGCCATTTCATACCCAATGTAAATTTTGAGCAATAAGGCCAATTTGATGATTACTTTATCAGGATATCACTTAAGGCCCGCGTTTACTACTATTCTTCCGCACCCCGTTTTTCAAACCTTGGCAGCATGGCGGAAAAATCGCGTCCTGCGCCGTCTTCTTCTTCGACAAAGGAGCGGTAAAGCTCGGTCGCGGCTTTGCCCAATGGGGTATCCGCATCGGCGGAACTTGCGGCCTGTTGGCTTAGGCGTAGGTCCTTTAGCATCAGATCGGCGGCAAACCCAGGCTGATAATCATTATCCGCAGGGGACGTTGGACCAACACCTGGGGCAGGGCAATAGGCGTTCATTGTCCAGCTGTACCCAGAGGATGTTGAGACAACATCAAACATCGCCTGACGGTCCAGACCCAGTTTGTCAGCTAGTGCAAATGCCTCGCACGTGCCGATCATGGTGATGCCAAGGATCATGTTGTTACAAATCTTGGCCGCCTGACCATTGCCTGATGGGCCACAATGCACGGCCTTTTGCCCCATCACATCGAATAGGGGGCTTGCAATGTCGTATGCGGCATCGCTCCCTCCCACCATGAATGTCAGTGTGCCTGCCGCAGCACCGCCAATGCCGCCTGATACAGGGGCGTCCAAGGCCAGAACATCACGCGCGGCGGCCTGTTCTGCGACGGCGCGTGCGCTGTCCACATCGACGGTTGAACAATCCAATAAAACCGATCCTGCGGACATTGCGGGGATCACTTCATCCGCAACCGAACGCAGGATTGCACCGTTGGGCAACATGGTGATCACCACATCTGCACCATGCGCCGCCGCGACCGCGGTTGCAGCGATTGTTGCCCCCTCAACCGAGATTGTAGCTGTGTCGAACCCGACAACCTCATGACCGGCCGCTGCCAAATTTTTCGCCATTGGGGCACCCATATTGCCCAAACCAATGAAACCGATTTTCATGATTGTTCTCCTGTCAGATTAAGCTCCATGTCCCCCAGTGGTGCGCGCATATGATCCACCATCTCTTGGGGGACTGCGCCTAACGCGTGTTTCCATTGGGGGTTTTTATCTTTGTCGATGATCGCGGCGCGAATGCCTTCGGCGAAATCGCCAAATTCAATGGCGCGTGCGGTGAAACGGTATTCCTGCACCAAGGCTTCGGCCACCGTGGCCTTGGTGGCGCGCAGGCTGCGGATCATGTCCAGCGCCACTGCCATGGCCAGCGGGGAATTGCGCCCAATCGCCTTGACCGCCCGTGTGGCAAAGGGGGCCGTGCTGTTTTCGGCGGCTGCCAAAATATCGCGCATGCGTTCCTGCGAAAAGACGGCGTTTATGTCGGCCAATGCGCCCATTAAATCACTCTTAGGGGCCTCTGCATAAAACGCGGATAGGGCATCAATCCCGTTTTCCTGTAATGCTGTTTTCGCATCCTCCCACTGATCCTGCGGGATGAAATGATCGGCAAAACCTACATAAATGGCATCACCTGCGCTCATGCGCGTTGCGGTGGTGCCCAGATATTCACCCAAATGTCCGGGGGCCGCCGCCAAAAGCGCAGAACCACCCACATCAGGCACCAAACCAATCCCAACCTCTGGCATTGCGATTTGGGATGTTTCCCCGATTATACGGTGTGATCCATGACAGGACACACCAACACCGCCACCCATCACAAACCCCTGCATAAAGGCGACATAAGGTTTGGGGTAGGTATGGATTAGCGCATTCAGACGATATTCATCGGCCCAAAATTTTTGACCAAAGGCATAATCCTGACGCTGGGCCGATGCATAAAGATCGGCAATATCCCCGCCTGCGCAAAACGCCTTATCCCCCGCAGCATCAATGATGATCAGCTCAATGGATTGATCATCGCGCCATGTGCGCAACTGCGCCTCGATGTCGATGCACATTTGATAGGTTAGGGCATTCAATGCCTCGGGACGGTTTAGGGTGATGCACCCTGCGCGTCCCTTTTGGGTTAGGATTAGATCGTTCATCTCTCTGATAGAACCTGACGTGAAATGATCAGGCGCATGATTTCGTTTGTGCCTTCTAGGATTTGATGTACACGCAAATCACGGACGATTTTTTCGATGCCATAGTCCGCCAAATACCCATAACCGCCGTGCAGTTGCAGACAGGTATTGGCCACGTCGAACGCGGCATCTGTCACATACATTTTGGCCATGGCGCAGAATTTGGTTGCGTCGGATTCTTTGTTGTCCAGTTTCCACGCTGCCTGGCGTAAAAACACGCGGGCCGATTGTAATTTGACTTCAAGCTCGGCCAATTTAAATTGCAGGGCCTGAAATTGATCAATAGTTTTACCAAAAGCTTTGCGTTCACCCATATAGGCAAGGGTGGTGTTATATGCCGATTGCGCCCCACCAAGGGCCGAGGCGGCGATGTTTAACCGCCCACCGTCCAAACCCGCCATGGCGTATTTAAATCCAGACCCTTCTTCGCCTACCAAATTATCGGCGGGGACTTTGCAATCGTCAAATTGCACTTGGGCCGTAGGTTGGGCACGCCAGCCCATCTTGTCCTCTAACCCACCAAAGCTGAGCCCCTCAGAGCCATCTTCAACGATCAGTGTTGAAATGCCCTTGGGGCTGTCATCGCCTGTGCGGCACATCACGATATAGGCGTCTGAATATCCGCCCCCCGAAATGAATGCCTTGGTCCCGTTCATGATATATCCTTGGTTCGTGCGCTCGGCCCGCGTGCGCAGGGCGGCCGCGTCCGAACCCGATCCCGGTTCCGTCAGGCAATAACTGTAAACCTTATTCATGGCGCATAGATCAGGCAGAATACGTGCGCGCATGTCGTCACTTGCAAATTTGTCGATCATCCCGCCACACATATTGTGGATCGACAGGAAGGAGCCAACTGAGGGGCAGGACATGGCCAAGGCCTCAAACACCAAGGCCGCATCCAAGCGCGATAGGCCAGAACCGTCCATTTCCTCGCTTACGTAAATGCCGCCCAAACCCAATTCAGCAACTTTGGGCCAGAGGTCTTTGGGAATTGTTCCCGCTTTTTCCCAGGCCATTGCATGGGGTGCGATGTGTTCCTCACCAAAGGCTTTCGCCATATCGAAAATGGCAGATTGTTCTTCGCTAAGGGCAAAATCCATGATGCACTATCCTGTGTTTTAATGTCATTTGAAATGTTGCGCGAAAATGTTTCAAGGGTGTTTCAAGGTTTGAAAACAGCCTAAAAAGAAAAGGGCGGCACAGTGTACCGCCCGATCTGTTGGGTTAGTCCATGGCTTTGAAGTTAAACTCGCCACCTTCTTTGATGCCAGAGGGCCAACGGGATGTGACCGTCTTTGTGCGCGTATAGAATTTAAACGCGTCTGGACCGTGTTGGTTCAAATCGCCAAAGGCCGATTTTTTCCAACCACCGAATGTGTGATAGGCCAGTGGCACAGGGATTGGTACGTTGATGCCAACCATACCGATGTTGATGCGCTGTGCAAAATCACGCGCGGTGTCGCCATCGCGGGTAAAGATTGCAGTGCCGTTTCCATATTCGTGATCCATGGCAAGGCCAATCGCCTCTTCATAGCTGCCCGCGCGGACGGTTGATAGGACTGGGCCAAAGATTTCTTTTTTATAGATGTCCATGTCGGGCGTGACGTTATCAAATAAATGCGCCCCGACAAAGAAGCCGTCTTCGTACCCTTGCAGGCTGAAATCACGGCCATCGACCACCAATTTTGCACCCTGATCAATTCCGCTTTGCACCAAGCCGAGGATGTTTTGTTTCGCGGCCGCTGTGACAACAGGGCCGTAATCCACATCATCCCCTGCTGTATATGGTCCAACCTTAAGTTTTTCGATGCGTGGCACCAAAGCTTCGATCAAACGATCTGCGGTTTCTTCGCCCACAGGTACGGCTACTGAAATCGCCATACAGCGTTCGCCCGCCGCGCCATAGCCTGCACCAACCAATGCGTCTGCTGCCTGATCCATATCCGCATCTGGCATAACGATCATGTGGTTTTTCGCGCCGCCAAAACACTGAACCCGTTTGCCGTTTGCACAGCCACGGCTGTAGATATATTCCGCAATTGGCGTTGATCCGACAAAGCCAACAGATTGAATTGTTTCATTGTCTAGGATCGCGTCAACCGCCTCTTTATCGCCGTTGACGACCTGCAGGATGCCTTTTGGTAGGCCTGCTTCTTCCATCAATTCTGCCAGCATCAGGGGCACGGATGGATCACGTTCAGACGGTTTCAGAATAAATGCATTGCCGCAAACGATCGCTGGGGCAAACATCCACATTGGGATCATCGCGGGGAAGTTAAACGGTGTGATACCTGCGGTCACGCCAAGTGCCTGTCGCATCGAATACATGTCAATGCCTGGACCCGCGCTGTCGGTGAATTCACCCTTTAGCATCTGTGGCGCACCGATACAGTATTCCACAACCTCAAGCCCGCGCTGAACGTCGCCTTTTGCATCAGGAATTGTTTTGCCGTGTTCGCGGCTCAGGGCTTCTGCCAATTTGTCCATATCGCGGTTCAGAAGGTCCACGAATTTCATCATCACGCGCGCGCGGCGTTGTGGGTTGACCTTTTCCCAAGCCACTTGTGCTTCTGCTGCAATTTCAACAGCCTTGGCCATTTCGTCGGCGCTGGCCAATGGGACTTTGGCTTGGACTTCGCCCGTTGCAGGGTTGTAGACATCTGCGAAACGACCAGATGTGCCTTTGACGTGTTCGCCGCCAATGTAATGGGTTAATTCTTGCATAATGCACCTCATTTAGAATTTGGCGCAGGATACCCTTGCAATTTTACTTAGCAAAGAGGAAAGTCTTCAAAGATGTTTTGCATTTTTGCAAAGGGTAGGTCATGGAACACAATTGGGATGATTTGCGGGTCTTTTTGGCGGTGGCGCGGGATGAAACGCTTTCTGCTGCGGGAAAACGATTGAAAATTGATCCCGCAACGGTCGGGCGGCGCATTTCGCGGATGGAAGAACGCTATGGAACGCCACTGTTTGCAAAGTCCCCGTCAGGTTACGCATTGACCGATGCGGGATCGCGTTTGATGCCGCATGCCGAAAAGATGGAGCAGGTTATCAGCGGGTTGGACGAAGATTTGGGGCAGGCGACAGGATCGCTTAGCGGCCAAATTCGTATTGGTGCACCAGATGGCTGTGCAAATTTTATTCTGCCCCAAGTCTGCGCGCGCATTGCCGATCAGAACCCCGATCTGGATATTCAAATTGTTGCGCTGCCACGGGTTGTGAACCTATCAAAACGAGAGGCGGACATGGCCATTGCCGTAAGTCCCCCGACATCTGGCCGCCTAAGTGTTCAGAAACTGTGTGATTATCACCTGCACCTTGCGGCCTCTCGGCAATATTTGGATGCAAATGGACAGATCGCGTCCGTCCAAGATTTATCGGGTCATCGCATTGTCGGCTATATCAGTGATATGATTTTTGACAAAGAATTGGACTATCTGTCGGATTTGGGGGTTGAGCGTGTGCAACTGGCATCCAATTCCGTGTCTGTTCAGTTCAATTGGCTGCGCAGTGAAGCTGGTGTGGGCATCGTACATGATTTTGCGCTGCACTTTGCCCCCAATTTGCAGCGTATCCTGACAGAGGACATCGTGTTTAAACGCAGCTTTTATTTGGTGCGTCATGCAGATGATCGCCGGCTTGAGCGAATGAACAGATTTGCCGCAGCTCTTAGTCATGAAATTGCGAAAGAAATCGATAGATTAGAGCGTTTTGCTTGACTGAAAATAAAATTGCTCGCAAGCTGTCGTTATTGAAATAAAGTTGCGAGGTTTAATCATGTTGGTCCAACAGATTTTAGCGTCCAAAGGCAGTGGTCAGGTGATCACGGTGACGCCAGAAACAAGTGTTGCGGATGTAACTCTGGTCCTTAGCAAGTACCGAATTGGCTCTGTCGTTGTCTCTGCAGACGGAAAGGCGGCAGCAGGGATACTTTCGGAACGTGATATTGTGCGTGCGATGGCAATGCATGGGGCGGATATCATCAATGATCCTGCGTCAAAACACATGACGTCGAAATTGGTGACATGTGCATTAGGGGCCACCGCAGACCAAGTTTTGAAAACAATGACCGATAAGCGGTTCCGCCATATGCCCGTTGTCGAAGGCGGTGAATTGGTGGGCATCGTGACAATCGGCGATGTCGTAAAAGCACGCATGACCGAGCTTGCAATGGAAAAAGATGCTCTTGAGGGCATGATCATGGGCTACTAGGTCTTGCAATTGGTCTTGTAATATTGTTGCGTGTCGGCACCTAACGACTGCAGGGCCGACTATGCGTATTGGACTTTATCCGGGAACCTTTGACCCAATCACATTGGGACATATTGATATCATCCGCCGTGGGGCAATGTTGGTGGACAGATTGGTCATTGGCGTTGCAATTAACCGTGATAAGGGTCCGATGTTTTCGTTAGAGGAACGGGTTGCGATGATCGAAGCCGAATGTGCGGTTTTGTCCAAAGAAACAGGCACAGAAATCGTGCCACATCCCTTTGAAAATCTATTGATAGATTGTGCACACGAGGTCGGAGCGCAAGTGATTGTGCGCGGTCTGCGCGCGGTTGCGGATTTTGAATATGAATTTCAGATGGTGGGCATGAACCGCGCGATGGATAGTTCGGTTGAAACCGTATTTCTGATGGCTGAGGCAAAACATCAAGCGATTGCATCAAAACTGGTGAAAGAGATTGCACGTTTAGACGGGGACGTTAGCAAATTTGTGACGCCCCATGTGCGCGATCAATTGCTTGCGAAACTGGGCAAAACCTGAACATCTGCCCAAATTTTTCCAAATTTCACCGTA
>JAKMGV010000276.1 GCA_022424725.1 Paracoccaceae bacterium | reverse complement strand
GGTTTGCCAAATATGACGGTGATTGATCCCTGCGACGCCATCGACATTGACCAAGCGACACGCGTGATCGCGCAAACGGATGGGCCCGTTTATATGCGGCTATTGCGGGGGAATGTGCCCAATGTTTTGGGCGCATACGATTATGAATTCGAATTGGGCAAGGCGAAATTATTACAAGACGGCGCAGATGTTTTGTTTATATCCAGCGGTTTCATGACCATGCGCACATTAGATGCGGCCAAAGAACTGGCCAAAGACAACATCAGTTGCGCGATCCTGCATAGTCCAACAATCAAACCACTGGATGAGGCAACAATCCTGCAAGAGGCGCAAAAATCGGGTCGATTGGTGGTTACAGCAGAAAACCATTCAATCATCGGTGGCTTGGGCGAGGCCGTAGCAGGATGTTTGATGCGCAATGGGGTGCATGTGCCGTTTCAACAAATCGCGCTACCGGATGAGTTTTTGGACGCCGGTGCCTTGCCAACGTTACACGATCAATATGGAATTTCCGTCGCCGCGATTGTCGCACGCGTGAAATCATGGGTTTAAAAAAGGAAAATAAGATGCAGTTATTAAACGGAAAAAATGCCGTTATTACGGGGGCGGCATCTGCCCGCGGTTTGGGCAAAGCCACAGCGCAGATGATGTCTGATCACGGCGCGAGAATTGCGATTTTGGATTTGGATCAATCCGCGGCTGCGGCAGCTGCGGCGGATATTGGGGCAGACCACATTGGACTCGCCTGTGACGTTACCGATCAGGCGGTCTGCGCGGCGGCTGTGAAAACCGTGACGGAACAATTGGGCCCAATTGATATTTTGGTGAACAATGCGGGCATTACGCAGCCCCTAAAGTTTATGGATATCGCGCCAGACAACTATGATGCGGTGTTGGATGTAAATTTGCGCGGCACACTTTATATGTCGCAGGCGGTGATCCCCGCAATGCGGGCGCGTAAATCGGGCGCGATTGTCAATATCTCATCTGTATCCGCACAACGGGGCGGCGGGATTTTTGGCGGCCCGCATTATTCAGCAGCCAAGGCGGGTATTTTGGGATTAACCAAAGCGATGGCGCGCGAACTTGCACCCGATGGTGTGCGTGCGAATGCGATCTGTCCTGGTTTTATCGCAACTGACATTACAGGCGGTATGTTAACGGACGATATGATGACCCAGATTTTAGATGGCATTCCCATGGGACGGGCAGGGACGGCCCAAGATGTTGCGGGATGCTGTGTGTTCCTTGCATCGGATTTGTCCGCTTATGTTACGGGGTCAGAAGTGGATGTGAATGGTGGATCATTGATCCATTAATCGACGCGCGATTTTTGGCCGCGTGCACCTCTTCCTCACGCTTGTGGCCGAAAATCGCGTGCATCGATCTTTGTAAACTTGATCCCAAGTTGGGCGAGGCGATGTTTGACCCCGGCATCATAAACGTCTGACTTATCCCTGATCCAATTCATAAAAGCCGTCACCGATTTCCGTTTCAGATGGCGTTCGGGGCAGACGATCCAGTAGGATCCAAATCGCATGGCAGGATAGGCGGAGGAAAATGGAACCAAGCGCCCGTCTTCGATTGCATTTTGAGCAAGCGCGAGGGATTCAAGCACCACGCCCGCACCGTCCATTGCAAGTTGAATGGCCATAGAGGAACGATCCAAAACATAACGATGGGCGGGATCAGCATGGGAAATGTTGTTGGCCACAAACCAATAATCCCACTGACACAGGGCACGCGCGGATGTGATATAGCGAGCCTCTTCAAAATTGCTGTCACCTATTTTGTCCAAATATGCGGGGCTGCACATCGGAATAACATAATCCTGGATCAATGGGGTCATTGCCAATCCATGCCAGGGCCCCGCGCCATAGCGGATGTCCAGATCCATAATTTCACGATCAAAATCGGTCGCATCCGGGGCGGCATCAATGCGCACGTCAATCGTGGGGTTTGTTTCAATAAATTCATGTAATCTGGGGGCAAGCCAGCGTACACCGAAACTGGGCGCCACACGCAGGTTCAATTTGGAATGTTCGCGGTTTTGTGACAGACCACTGAGCGTATTTTTGACGATTCCAAGTGAGGTAGATGCAGCGCTATAAAGTTCTTCGCCCTGCAGGGTTAAAATCAGCCTGCGACCAGATCGACGAAAGAGTTTGATCCCAAGTTGCAATTCAAGTGTCTTGATTTGTTGTGATACCGCAGATGCAGACACCCGAAGCTCTTCCGCCGCCAACGCAACCGCGCCACGACGGGCAACCGCTTCGAAATAGACAAGTGAATTCAGTTTGTTATCACGCATAAGTTTACCAGCTTTGATATTATTGCCTTTAATCCCCTTGAATCGTACATTCAATTGTTAAGTTCAGCTTTATGGTCCTTAAATTTTTTTGAAAATAAATTCATGATAGCGGTACCAAAAATGTTGATCGGTGAGGTAATCGGGGGTAGCGTCAGATCGTGCGGGGTCTTCCCGGCGCAACAATAAAAAGAAATAGAGGAATTCCAAGGGAGGAATTATGAAGTTCTCATCTTTACTTAAATCAGCCGCAGCACTTGCGTTGGTCGCAAGCACAGCGTCAGCGGCAA
>JAKMGV010000090.1 GCA_022424725.1 Paracoccaceae bacterium | reverse complement strand
GTTTCATAGGGGGGCAACATTGCGCCTCCGCGTCGCGCCATTCGTTCGGATTTTCCCAAATGCAGATCCGAGACGCACAATAAATTTTGCGCCGCCCACCACAGGGCCCCAGATGGCAGTGCCACCATCGTCGCCCCAGCGAGTGAAAATTGATACCCGTCCATACTCTCAGTTGCACAGAAAGTATCTGAGGGATCAAGCGTCGATTTTAAGCCCCGCCTCGGCCATCAATTGGGCTGCTTCATTTGCAACAAGGCGTTCCATGGCCTGACCCTTCACTGGGATGCGGCCGGCCTCAAGGAAAAGCGGGGCTGAGAAGGGAGAGAGATGTGGAAGCGCCTTGTGCACAATTTTGCCTTCGACACGTTCCAACATATTCCTGATCCGTCCAAAATCCACCAAACCGCGCATCGCCTCGATCTGGGCAATCCGCATCAGCAGATGTTCTGGGTCATATTTCAGCAAGGTGTCATACAAGATGTCCGATGAAAATGTTGCCTGCCGCCCTGATTTACGCTGGCCTGGCAAATTGCGTTCGATCAATCCTGCGATGGTTGCAACAGCGCGGAAACTACGTTTCATCACAGCGTTTCCCGCAAGCCAATTTTCAAACCCATCTTCCAGTTTTTGCGGGTCTAATAATGTCTCCGGATCGTGCACAGGGTCCAACCCCCAGATTAGTGTTGCGTAATCCGTCGACACAAACCCAAGTGGGGCCAAACCCTCTTCCTCCATGCGTTTTGTGAGCAGCAATCCCAAGGTTTGTTGCGCATTGCGCCCTGCAAATCCGAAAACACACAGATGATGACGATCATGGCGGGGGAATGTTTCAATCAACAATGACTGACGTTGTGGCAGTACGGACATGGTTTTTTGTAATTCTAGCCAGTCGGTCGTGTAATCAGGTAGGCCGCGAAAGTCACCCGTTTCGAATTTATGCAAAATGCGTTCGCTCAACTGGGTCGACGTGGCAAATTTGGTGCCACCAAACACTGCGATTTTGGGTTCTTTACTGGCGCGTTTGGATACCTCAACAACCAGTTCGCGCAATCCTTCAAATCGCACGACCTGTCCCCCAATTAGGAAAGTATCACCCGGTGTGAGTGTTGCTGCAAAGGCTTCTTCCACTTCGCCCAATGGCGCACCGCCGCGTCTGCGTTGCATGCGCACCTTAAGCGTATCCGTATCCTGAATGGTGCCCGCGTTCATGCGAATGCGTGATGCGGTTCTGGGATCGCGCAGGGTATAGGTGCCATCCCCCATGTCCTTTAATCGGTGCCATTGGTCATATCGGCGCAGGGCATAGCCACCTGTTGCGCAGAAATCCAAACAATCATCAAATTCCGCACGGCTTAGCCCGCTGTATGCGCCTGCGCGGCGCACTTCGTTGAACAGGGCAGTTGGCCCAATTGGTCCAGCACAGGATAAAAGCAAGATATGCTGACACAAAACATCAAGCGGCCCTACGGGCAGCGTTTCATCATCCAACTCACCCGCCAAAACGGCGTCCAATGCGGCCTGGCATTCGATGATTTCAAATCGGTTGGCGGGCACAATCATTGCCTTGGATGGGGCATTGTATTGATGGTTGGCACGTCCGATCCGTTGGACCAGTCGTTTTACATTTTTGGGGGCTCCAATCTGTATCACCAGATCAACATCGCCCCAATCAATACCCAAATCCAAACTGCCTGTGCAAACCACCGCGCGCAGGGCGCCTTGAGTCATTGCGGTTTCAACCTTTTGGCGTTGTTCGCGGTCCAATGATCCATGGTGAATGGCAATGGGCAGGCTTGCTTCATTTTCTAACCAAAGTGCGTGAAAAAATATTTCGGCTTGTGCGCGGGTGTTGTGAAAAATCAAGGTCGTATTATGTTTTTCAATCTGCTCAAGCACCATGGGCACGGAATAGACGGCCCCTGCGCCCGCCCAAGGCGGGGGTGTTTCGCCGATCAGCATCTGAATATCAGGGGCAGGTCCGGGGTCTGCAAATAATATGGGGCAGGGGTCAGGATGGGCCGCCATGGTTTTCGCAATTGCATCTGGATCATCCACAGTCGCGGATAGCCCCACGCGCCGCAAATCAGGACACAATGATTGCAGACGTGACAGCGCAAGCATCAATTGATCCCCGCGCTTGCTTTCAGCGAGGGCATGGATCTCGTCAATGACAATCCGTTTCAGGCCACTGAAAATTTTGGGTGCGTCTGGATAGGAGATTAACAACGCAAGGCTTTCGGGCGTCGTCAAAAGGATATGGGGTGGTTCGGCGCGTTGGCGTTTCTTCTGTGTGTTTGATGTGTCGCCCGTTCGATCCTCAACCCGAATGGGCAGATTCATTTCATCAATGGGAGTTTGCAAATTTCGCTTAATATCGGCAGCCAGTGCTTTCAATGGTGACACATAGAGCGTGTGTAGGCCCGTGTGCGTGCCATCCTCTAATTCCAACAGCGTTGGTAAAAACCCACTGAGTGTTTTGCCCGCACCTGTCGGCGCGATCAACAACTGCGCAGGGCGTGCAGCAAAGGACAGCAATTCACGCTGATGTGGGTGAAGTGTCCAATTCCGAGAGGTGAGCCAGCGCTCAAATTTTGATGAAATTTCCATTCTGATTAAGTAACTCGGAAGAATTTTTTTCAGCCAAATGAATAAATAGGAAACACGCCTAATTCTTTGTTGTCTTTTGTAACTACTAATTCATATCCGACAGCGTGATGTGGACAGCATATATTTGCCGCTCGTGAGTTGTATTTTTTCTATTAAAGAATTGAATTCGCTTTTGCGCTTGCTCACCACGGTATGGCTTCAGGTTTAGTGCGTTTGGTGCAACGATCAAAATCAAAGACGAACCATTTTGCATATTTACGGTATGTCGTAAGCTTGTTAATTGGGTCTTAAAAACATTTGTAATATTAGAGAGTATGGTCTCATCCTGTGATACGGACTGTTCGATGACACCAATGTTCATCCTAATCGCGCCCTCGCTATTATTTATCATCTCTCCACTGATGGAGAAATCAGCACCGTTTTTGAAGTTTTTGATTAATATTGTATCACCATCGCGGTGAGGGTAACTAACGGATCCACCAACAAAAAATTCAATTTGTTTAGATGGACGTAAAGTATAGCTTTTGGTTTTGGTTTTAAATGATTTCAATTTCGATAAAACACTGCTGAATTGCGCGTCAGCAGGTGACAGAATTTTTACGGCGCTCTTTTCTGTTCCAGTGTATAAATCCCTGAAAAATTTATGATTTGTTTCGATTGTGTAGGTTTGAGTAATAAGTGCCTTACTGGTTAAACTTTCTATATCTATCAGATTTGATACTAAATTTGGTGCATATCTATTAGCGAGTAAAACTGCTTTGTCGCTAGCTTCGGCAGTACTTACTTTTCCGTGTAACACAATACCATCATTTGCGCTGCGTACTTTTATTTTTTCATCAGGTAAAATTTCTTTGAGCCCTTTTCGTAACTCATTAAGGTCAGTCGTAACCTTAATTTGTACATTAGAGATTAAATTTCCCTTTTTGTCGATTAAGGTAAGAGTGGTCGTTCCAGCCAGCTTTCCTAAAATGTAGACTGTTCGGTCTGATAATGTCGAAAAGTCAGCTATTGCGGGATTTGCTATCGAAAGCTCTGCGAATGGAACCGCACTTTCAATAACAACGGCGCGATCGATTGGTACGCCTATTGTCTGCTCTTTAGACTTCTGTATTACGCTAACAATGTCGCCCCAAACCGTAGTGCCTAAAATTGTAAAGGCAGTCACTACTATTAATGCAGTTGCTGCCATGTTTTTAAAATGCTGCAATATCATGGCGTTAGGCTTAATTTTATTGGTGTGCTTTCACCTAACGCTAAATTATTCTAACACATAATGCAAAGGTAAACGTTTGAAGCGGTATTACTTTTGCAAACTCAGTTGCTTTTCCACAATTTTATTGCGGCCTGTCTCGATAATACTCCCGAGCAGGCCGCACGCTAAAAGCTTAATCGACGATTGTCGCTTCGGTCGCAGCGCGTAGATCAGATACGCTCACGCCCTCTGCGCATTCCACGATGCGCAATCCGCCCTCAACCACGTCCAGGACACCTAGGTTTGTGATGATGCGATCCACCACGGCGGTTCCTGTTAGGGGCAGGGTACAGGCCTGTAGCACTTTACTATCGCCATGTTTGTTTGTGTGATCCATCACGACGATCACGCGACCCACACCTGCAACCAGGTCCATCGCGCCGCCCATACCCTTGACCAGCTTACCTGGAATCATCCAGTTTGCCAGATCGCCGTTTTCCGCAACTTCCATCGCACCAAGGATCGCCATGGCGATTTTGCCGCCACGGATCATACCAAATGATGTCGCACTGTCGAAATAGGCCGTTTGGGGTAATTCGGTGATGGTTTGTTTCCCTGCATTGATCAGATCAGGGTCCTCTTCCCCTTCGTACGGGAACGGGCCCATGCCCAACATCCCGTTTTCAGATTGAAGCGTCACCGTGATCCCATCGGGGATATAGTTGGAAACCAGCGTTGGAATACCGATCCCAAGGTTCACATACATGCCGTCCTGAAGCTCTTGTGCCGCGCGTGCGGCCATTTGATTGCGATCCCATGCCATTGATCAACCCTCCGTCCGTGGGCGCGTTGTGCGCTGTTCGATGCGTTTTTCATGTTCACCTTGGATAATGCGGTGCACATAAATCCCGGGTAGGTGAATATGATCAGGGTCCAATGATCCTGTTGGAACAATTTCTTCGACTTCCACAACACAGACCTTACCGCACATCGCGGCAGGTGGGTTAAAGTTGCGAGCCGTTTTGCGGAAGATCAGATTGCCTGTCTCATCCGCTTTCCACGCTTTTACGATTGCAAGGTCCGCAAAAATACCACGTTCAAGGATATAGGTTTCGCCATCGAAATCCTTATGCTCTTTCCCTTCGGCGACAACGGTGCCGACACCTGTTTTGGTATAGAACCCGGGGATGCCCGCACCACCTGCACGCATGCGTTCGGCCAATGTGCCCTGTGGGTTGAATTCCAATTCCAATTCCCCTGACAGGTATTGACGCATGAATTCTGCGTTTTCGCCCACATAGGATGAAATCATCTTTTTCACCTGACGTGTTTGCAACAAAATGCCGATCCCGAAATCATCAACACCTGCGTTATTGGATGCAAATGTCATATCCTTGGTACCAGACTCGCGGATTGCGGCCAACAAGAGTTCGGGAATACCGCTAAGGCCAAAACCGCCCGATGCGATGAACATGCCGTCAAACAACAATCCATCTAACGCGTCGGCGGCGGATCCATAGACTTTTTTCATGGAAAAGCTCCGTTTTTAGATAATTGGGCAATATGTGGCGCGTTGCCGCGCCAGTGTCAATTCATTGGATGCAGAAAGCCTGTGCGTATTCGCGCCAAAATTACTTTTTGCGTTTGCCTTTTTTGGCACCACCCTTGGCGGCCTTTTCGGCGATAAGTTGAACGGCCATATCTATTGTCACGTCCTCGGGTTTGACGTCCTTGGGCAGGGTTGCGTTGATTTTGCCGAATTTGACATAGGCCCCATAGCGTCCGTCCATCACATTGACGAGGCCGCCATCGGTTGGGTGTTCGCCCAATTCCTTTAACGGGGTGGCGGCAGTGCGGGCGGACCCACGGCTGGCCTTTTTGGCCAATTCTTCGACGGCGCGGTTCATGCCGATGGTAAAGACATCATCGACCTCTTTCAAATTGGCGTAGGTGCGACCGTGTTTCACAAACGGGCCATAACGTCCAATCCCCGCCTCGATCATTTCGCCGTCTTCGGGGTGGGGGCCAATCTCACGCGGTAGATTCAGAAGCATCAAAGCGCGTTCCAAATCCATTTCCGCAGATGCCCATCCCTTGGGCAGGCTGGCGCGTGGTGGTTTGGGCGCTTCTTTCGTGGCCTCGCCCCGCTGCACATAGGGACCAAAGCGGCCAGACTTTAGGAAAATTTCATCCCCTGCATCTTCGCCCAGCAAACGATCCGAACTTTCGTCGATTTCACCAGAGATTGGTCGCGTGAATGTGCATTCAGGATAATTGCCGCATCCCACAAACCCGCCCGTGCGCGATGATTTCAGGTGCAATGTTCCGTTTCCGCATTTCGGGCAGATGCGCGGATCGGTCCCATCCTCGCGCGGTGGGTAAAGTTGTGGCGCCAACGCGTCATCCAACACATCCAACACCTCGGTGATGCGCAGTTCCGATGTTTCCGAAATCGCTGCTGAGAAATCACGCCAGAATTTAGAGAGCAGTTCCAAATAATCTGAACCACCCGCGCTCACCAGATCCAATTGATCCTCAAGCGAGGCGGTAAAGTCATATTCCACATAGCGTTTGAAAAAATTCAAAAGGAACATTGTAACGATGCGCCCTTTATCCTCGGGGAATAAACGGTTGCTTTCCTTGCGGACATATTCGCGATCTTGGATCGTAGTGACGATGGATGCATAGGTTGAGGGGCGTCCAATACCCAATTCTTCCATCCGTTTGACCAATGTCGCCTCGGTATAACGGGGGGGCGGTTGGGTGAAATGCTGTTCGGGTGTGATGTCGCCTTTGGCCAAGGCTTCACCTTGCATGACTTGGGGCAGACGTTTGTCATCATCATCCCCCGTTGGAGCATCATCACGACCCTCTTCATAAACGCGCATAAAGCCGTCGAACAAAACAACCTGACCATTGGCGCGCAAAACGACCTGTTGATCTGGGCTGGTGATATCAACGGTGGTGCGTTCCAATTTTGCCGCCGCCATTTGGCAGGCAATCGTCCGTTTCCAAATCAAATCGTATAATTTTCGTTGATCCGCATCCGTCAATTTCAGCGTCGCTGCGTCCTTGGTGATTTCTGTGGGGCGGATACATTCGTGCGCCTCTTGCGCGTTCTTGGCTTTATTTTTGTACATGCGCGGGGACGAAGG
>JAKMGV010000089.1 GCA_022424725.1 Paracoccaceae bacterium | reverse complement strand
AGGATTGCGTTGACAAAGTATCTAACCGCTTTGAACTTGTGATGCTTGCATCGCATCGTGCGCGTGAAATTTCTGCGGGATCAGCGATCACTGTGGATCGTGACAACGACAAAAACCCTGTTGTCGCGTTGCGTGAAATTGCAGACGAAATGCAATCTGCTGACGAACTTCGCGAACGTTTGATCGAAAGCCAACAGACACAAATCGAAGTCGACGAACCAGAAGACGACAGTATGGCGCTTTTGATGGGTGGTGAAGCCGATAAGCCTGCGGAAGACGACATGTCAGAAGAGAAACTTTTGCGTGCGCTTATGGCCGCGCAGGGGCAAGGGTGAGTGTCGCACTAAGCGAACTTGATGCGATCAGCGCCCAAGAATTGGCAGCGCTGATTAGACAATACAATCCAAAATCCAACTCAGAGCTGATCGTTCAGGCCTATAATTATGGGCGTGAAAAGCATGAAGGTCAGCATCGAAAATCAGGCGAACCCTATTTCACGCATCCCATCGCTGTTGCACAAATTTTAGCAGAGCAGAGATTGGACGATGCCACTATCATAACAGCGCTATTACACGACACGATCGAAGATACAGAATCGAGCAAACAAGAAATTGCTCAACTTTTTTCTTTTGAAGTCGCCGAGTTGGTCGATGGTGTCACCAAGCTAACCAAAATGCAGCTGTCTTCGATTGAAACGAAAGAGGCAGAAAACCTGCGCAAATTGTTTTTGGCAATTGCTCAGGATATCCGTGTGATCTTGGTTAAACTTGCTGACCGTTTGCATAACATGCGTACAATACGCGCGATGAAGCCTGAAAAACAGGTTCAAAAGGCGCGCGAAACCATGGAAATTTTTGCGCCTCTTGCAGGCCGTATGGGGATGCAGTCCATTCGCGAAGATCTTGAGGATTTGTCGTTCAGGGTTTTAAATCCAGAGGGACGCCAGTCAATCATCCGCCGTTTTGTGACCCTGCAGAAAGAAACTGGGGATGTCATAGAGCGGATCAAATCGGATATGCTGTTGGAGTTGGAAAAGGCAGATGTCCATGCTGAAATAACGGGCCGAGCAAAGAAACCGTATTCCATTTGGCGCAAGATGGAAGAGAAGAACATTCCTTTCTCGAGACTCTCGGATATTTATGGATTTCGAGCGATTTGCGAAAATGAGGCGGATTGTTATCGAACACTTGGGGTCATTCATCAGCGTTGGCGCGCTGTTCCTGGCCGTTTCAAGGATTATATTAGCCAACCAAAAAGCAACGGCTATCGTTCGATTCACACCACCGTATCTGGCCGCGACGGAAAGCGGGTCGAGGTGCAAATTCGAACACGTCAAATGCATGATGTTGCCGAAAGTGGGGTTGCCGCGCATTGGTCATATCGCGACGGTGAACGTTCCGAAAACCCGTTTTCAGTCGATCCAGTTCAGTGGATTACGCGCCTGATCGATCAATTTGATAGCGAAGATGATCACTCTGCCTTTTTGGAGGCAGTCAAGCTTGAGATGTATTCAGATCAGGTTTTCTGTTTCACGCCAAAAGGTGATGTTTTGAAATTCCCCAAAGGGGCGTCGCCGATTGATTTTGCATATGCAATTCACACCCGCATTGGGAACCGTTGTGTTGGTGCGAAGGTTGATGGTTTGCGTGTTCCGCTGTGGACGCGCTTGCGCAATGGGCAATCTGTTGAGATCATTGTTGCCCAAGGTCAAAAGCCGCAATCGACCTGGCTTGAAATGGCGGTGACGGGTAAGGCCAAAACGGCCATTCGTCGCGCACTTCGTGAAGCTGATCGGGAACGCTTGGTTAAAATGGGTGCAGAGTTATTGCGTGCGGCGTTCGAACATGTTGGCAAAAAACCTTCTGACAAGGCGTTAGATTCTGCGGCAACAAAAATGCGACTAAATGACCGAGAAGAGATGTTGGCGCGTCTGGGCAGCACCGAATTGCGCCCGCGTGATGTAGTGAGTTTGATTTACCCAGAAATTGGTGTCGCTGATGTCCCCAAAGTCGACCAAAAACGTGCGGTCATTGGTTTGGGTGAAGGGCAGCATTTTGACCGCCAGCAATGTTGCCAACCGTTGCCGGGCGAACGTATCATTGGTCTTGCTGCGGCGGGGCGTGGGGTTGCAGTTCATGCAATCGATTGTGATGTTTTGGCGCGATACGAGGACAACACTGATCTTTGGATCGATTTGCATTGGCAGGATGGAAAACACCCCGCCGCTTATGACGTCACTCTTGAACTGACGATCAGCAACGATGCAGGCGTTCTTGGGCGTGTGTGTTCAATGATTGGGGACACTGGGGCCAATATCTCGGACCTTGTATTTGTTGATCGTAAACCCGATTTCTTCAAAATAGAAATTTCTATCGATTTGAGCGATATTGAGCATTTGCATTCAGTGTTGTCGCGGCTAGAAGCGGAAACAGAGGTGGCAATGACGAAACGCTTGCGTCGTTCAGAGCTGGCAAAGACGGTACACTAAAGGAAGCACAGTGGTTTTCAAAAGACGTGAAAGACCTGCTGTTTTAGATAGGATATACCGCGCGATCTGGCCAAAGGGCGGCTGGACGCGGGCCTTTCACTACGTGCGCCATAGGCTTCGCAGATTGCCAGATACACCAGAACGCATTGCCCGCGGTATTTGGGCGGGTGTCTTTGTGACATTCACGCCCTTTTATGGGGTGCATTTCATTTGTGCAGCTCTCATCGCCCGCGTGACGAGTGGTAATCTTCTTGCGGCGCTATTGGGGACATTTTTTGGCAATCCGCTCACCTATATTCCGATTGGTGTTGTTTCTCTGAAAACGGGTCATCTATTGCTGGGAACCGAATTTGTACATGAACATGGTGTTCGCGATCCTGGATTTATTGAGAAATTTGTATGGGCAGCCGACGATCTGCAGGAAAACATCACGGCCCTTTTCATGGGGCGTGAAATGGACTGGAGCAGTCTTGCAATCTTTTTTGATGAGGTGTTTTTCCCATATACGGTCGGTGGAATAATTCCAGGTGTTTTTGTTGCAACGATTGCCTATTTCTTAACCGTCCCTATTATTCATGCCTATCAAAAGCGTCGTAAGGGTTTGTTCAAAGCGCGTGCTGCACTACGTCGTAAGGACAAGAACTGATTTAAACGCATTCAAAACATGAGGGTGGGATGTCAAAGTTAAGACTTGGTGTGAATATTGATCACGTTGCAACCGTTCGCAATGCGCGTGGTTCGGCCTACCCCGACCCCGTTCGTGCGGCCATCTTGGCGCAAAGTGCAGGCGCAGACGGCATCACCGCCCATCTTCGTGAGGATCGTCGCCATATCGTGGACGATGATATTGAACGCATGATGGATGCAATCAATCTACCGCTGAATTTCGAAATGGCCGCAACGGACGAAATGCAGGCAATTGCATTGCGTCACAAACCACACGCTGTCTGCATCGTCCCAGAACGCCGTGAAGAACGCACCACAGAAGGTGGGCTTGAGGTTGCACGCGAAGAAAATCGATTGGCCCATTTCATTGCGCCTCTGCGTGATGCTGGTTGTCGTGTTTCAATATTTATCGCGGCCGATAAACGTCAGATTGATGCCGCCCATCGCATCGGCGCACAGGTTATCGAATTACACACTGGGGCCTATTGCGATTATCATTATGAAGGCAAATTCGAAGAACGTGATCAAGAATTGGCGCGTTTGACCGAGATGGCCGTTTATGCGCATACATTGGGATTAGAGGTGCATGCAGGCCACGGCCTGACCTATGACACCGTGGCACCGATTGCGAAAGTGCCGCAGCTCATGGAACTTAACATCGGTCATTTTCTGATTGGTGAGGCTGTTTTTGTTGGTCTAGAAGGTGCCATTACACAAATGCGCAACCTTGTGGATGAGGCGCGTGGATGATTATCGGCATCGGAACCGATCTTGCCAATATTGATCGCATCCAAGCCGTTTTGGAGCGTCACGGAGATCGGTTTCGAAACCGTGTATTCACAGACATCGAACAATCCAAGGCCAAACGCAGGCTGGATGAGGCTGGCACGCTTGCCAAACGCTGGGCTGCCAAGGAGGCCTGCTCCAAGGCATTGGGGACAGGTCTGCGCATGGGGATCGCATGGAAAGACATGGCCGTGCATAACCTAAAAACGGGCGAGCCTAGAATAACTCTGACAGGATGGGCAAAAAAGCGTTTGGATGAATTGGTTCCCGATACGCATGAGGCAATCGTGCATGTAACCTTGACCGATGATCACCCTTGGGCACAGGCCTTTGTTGTGATCGAAGCGCGGTTGAAAACTTGACTCCCATGCCATCAAGGCGCATGTAGCGGATAGCAATACAGGAGCGCGGGATGGCAGCGAAAGAAGAAAAATCTCAGAACGGCATTTTAGAAACGATTAAGACGATCGTTTATGCTCTTTTGCTGGCTGGACTATTTCGTTCGTTGTTGTTTCAGCCTTTCTGGATTCCATCTGGATCGATGAAATCAACGCTGCTGATTGGCGATTTTCTTTTCGTAAATAAAATGGCCTATGGGTATTCCTATGCCTCGTGTCCCAGCGTGATTATCCCTGCAGTCGGCATCAATGTTGATGCAGAAGATCTGTGTGGTTTCATGAAAGGGAACAACAAACGCTTGCTTGGTGGTGAACCACAGCGTGGCGATGTGGTTGTGTTCCGTCATCCTGTTACAGGGCGTGATTATATCAAGCGATTGATTGGCGTTCCTGGGGATCGCGTTCAGATGAAGGGCGGTAAAATCATTTTGAACGGAACCGAAGTTCCGCAACAAACCATTGAACCATTTATTGAGGTGATGGGCCCGCAGGGGTCGTTTAAAAACCGTCCGCGTTGTTCAAATGGTGCAGTCGGTGACGGTGGAGACTGCGTGAAAACGAGGACGTTAGAAACCTTGCCAAATGGCGTCACACATGAAGTTTTGGATATTGGCCGCGCATACACTGATGATACAGCGGTGTTCACTGTTCCCGAAGGTCACTTCTTTTTCATTGGGGACAACCGGGACAATTCTCTGGATAGCCGTGTTAAGCAGGTTCAGGGCGGTGTTGGTTTTGTTCCATACGAAGATTTAATTGGCCGCGCGGATCGTATTATGTTTTCGTCCGCAGGACGTTCAATGTTGTTCTTCTGGACATGGCGGGGCGATCGTTTCTTTAAGGCGATCAATTGAACCGATCACAAGACATAGAACACTTTGAAAAGCGTTTGGGCTATCGGTTCCAAACGCTTTCCCAATTGCAAGAGGCACTGACACATCCATCCCGCGGCAGTACCACGCGACAGGACAATCAGCGATTGGAATTTTTAGGTGATCGTGTCCTGGGACTGGTGATGGCCCAAGCTTTGCTAGAGCGTGACCCCACGGCTAGCGAGGGTTTGCTAGCTCCAAGATATAACGCGCTTGTCCGAAAAGAGGCCTGTGCATCAGTTGCGCGGGATATTGATATTGGCGCGGTGTTAAAACTGGGACGCTCTGAAATGATGTCAGGGGGGCGTCGCAAAGATGCCTTGCTTGCAGATGCGTTGGAAGCCGTGATCGCGGCAATCTATTTGGATGGCGGTTTCCCCGCGGCACAGCAGGTCATCTTGGGGCTATGGGGGGATCGTGTGTCAACAGTTAAGGCAGACGCACGGGACGCAAAAACCACATTGCAAGAATGGGCGCAAAGTCGCGGTTTCACCCCACCAAAATACACAGTTTTGAATCGCACGGGTCCGGATCACGCGCCCGTCTTTACAATCGAAGTCAAACTAGATGACGGAAAAAGTGACAGCGCCGTTGCAGGCAGTAAGCGCAATGCAGAACAAGCAGCGGCAAAAGCCCTATTGGAAAAATTGGAAGCATCATGACAAAAGCAGGATTCGTCGCACTGATTGGTGAACCGAACGCGGGCAAATCAACACTGTTGAACCAAATGGTCGGGGCTAAGGTTTCAATCGTAACGCATAAAGTGCAAACGACGCGTGCGCGCATCAGAGGTGTCGCAATTGAAGGTGATGCACAGATCGTTTTCGTTGATACACCTGGCCTGTTTAAACCACGCCGCCGATTGGATCGCGCAATGGTCGCCGCCGCGTGGGGGGGGGCCGCTGATGCGGATGTTATCGTTTTATTGATTGAGGCGCACAGAGGTGTGACCGAGGGCGTTGAACGTATTTTGGCCGAATTGGGTGATATTGCAGACGGACGCACCGTTGCCTTGGCCATTAACAAAATTGACCGCGTCAAAGCAGAAGAATTGCTATCGCTGTCACAAAAAATGAATGACGCATTCACCTTTGAACAAACCTTTATGATCTCTGCCGAACGTGGTTATGGCGTAAATGACCTACGTAAGTGGCTTGGGGATAAGTTGCCAGAGGGTCCATGGCTCTATCCTGAGGATCAAATCGCGGACCTTCCTATGCGCATGATCGCCGCCGAAATGACGCGTGAAAAATTGACCCTAAGGCTGCATCAAGAGCTGCCCTACCAATTGACGGTGGAAACCGAAAATTGGGAAGAGCGCAAAGATGGCAGTGCGCGCATTGAGCAGGTGATCTATGTCACCCGCGACGGCCACAAAGGGATCGTACTGGGCAATAAGGGTGAAACGATCAAGGCCATTTCAACAGCCGCGCGGGAAGAATTAGAAACCTTTATGGGGCGTCGGGTGCATCTTTTCTGTCAGGTGAAAGTCCGTGAAAAATGGCTTGATGAAGCAGAGCGGTACACTGAAATGGGACTGGATTTCAAAGACGGAAATGCATGAGCCGAATCGCAAGTGAATTTTGGGTGAAAGCCTATCTGAAAACTTTATCGCTTCGTGGGATTTCTGCGTTTGTGACCTCGCGGGGTGACGATCATGCGGGAGCAATCTTGATCAAACTGTCCCCTCTAAATGCAACAGCAACACTCTTTCATCGCAGTTTTGATTTGGATAGCGGGGATCAAGTTT
>JAKMGV010000275.1 GCA_022424725.1 Paracoccaceae bacterium | reverse complement strand
AACCATGTGCGTTGGCGTTTCGCAAATTGTCGTGTGGCAATTGTGGCGGCCTCGCGGGCCTCCTCCAATGTCATTTGTCCGTTCAGGTGGGCGATAAGTTCAGGCGCGCCAATTGCACGGTTGGAAAGCAAGGTTGGATCCCAGTTTTCCAAATTCTCTTGGGCTTCTTCCAATGCACCTGTGTCCAACATGATGTCAAAGCGCTGCGCAATCCTTGCATTTAACCAGTCTTTTTCCGCATCAAACAGAATCGGTACACAGTTTGTAAGCGATAACAGGGGCGAAGGCGTTTCATCTTGCCAGGCGCGGATTCCTTTTCCCGTCGCGTGCTGTACCTCCCAAGCGCGCTGCACGCGCATTGGGTTCATTAAATCGATTGAGGTTTGTGTGCGTTCGTCGATTTCGGGAATCAATGCCTCAAATCCCCGATCCGCAACGATCGCGTCTGCCTGTTCGCGAATATCGGCTGGGGTTGCTGGAATTTCGGCCAATCCCTGAGTGAGGGCAGTAAAGTATAATCCTGTGCCCCCAACAATGATGGGCCGTTCTGATCCGTTCAAAAACGGCTCCACTTCTCGCAACCACGCGCCAACCGAATAATCTGCATTATAAGATAGATGGCCATAAAGTACATGTGTCGCGCGGGCTTCATCTGCTGCATCGGGACGCGCCGACAGAACGCGCCAGTTTTCGAAAACCTGCAGTGCATCTGCATTGATAATCGTGCCGCCAAACCGTTCCGCACATTCCAAGGCCAGCGCCGATTTCCCAGAGGCGGTGGGCCCCGCAATTAATATGGGAGTGTGCCTTGGTGCATCGTCAATTGCAGCCCATGTAAATTCAACTGTCATGTTTGTTTACCCTGCGTGAGATGCAATAATTTGGTAAGTTTTTGTGTATTTGCAATTGTTGCATTGAAACTGCTGCGCTTTTCGGACATTTTGTGCGCAATTTTATCGGCAAACCGCAGGAGTGCAATATGTCTGACAAGCCCGCCCCAAAAGCAGCCTTCAAACGTGTAATGCTAAAAATTTCGGGTGAGGCGTTGATGGGCGATCAGGGATTTGGTTTGCACCCCCCAACCGTGGAACGCATCGCCAGAGAGGTGAAAAGCGTTCACGACATGGGCGTAGAAATCTGCATGGTGATTGGTGGTGGCAATATTTTTCGCGGACTGTCTGGCAGCGCCCAAGGGATGGAGCGCACAACAGCCGATTACATGGGCATGTTGGCCACAGTTATGAACGCGCTGGGTATGCAAAGTGCGCTTGAGGGTCTGGGCGTATTTACCCGTGTGATCAGTGCGATCCCGATGGATCAGGTGTGCGAACCCTACATCCGTCGCCGCGCGGTGCGACATCTGGAAAAAAAACGCGTCTGTATTTTTGCGGCGGGTACGGGAAACCCGTATTTCACCACCGATACGGCATCTGCCCTGCGGGCGAGTGAAATGGCCTGCGAAGCGGTGTTCATGGGCAAACAGGTTGATGGCATTTATGACAGTGATCCAAAAACGAACCCTGATGCCGTGCGCTTTGATCACATCACCTACAACGATGTTTTGCAAAAGAATCTGAAGGTGATGGACGCAAGCGCAATCGCCCTTATGCGGGACAACAAAATGCCATTGATCGTCTTTTCATTGGATGAACCTGGGGGCTTCCGGGGAATTTTGGCGGGTGAAGGAACCTATACAAGAGTGACCGATTAAAGATATAGTCGGGCAGAGAAGAGCAACACATAACTAAAAGGGCAACGTAAATGTCTGATGAGTTTTTTCTAGATACAGATGATCTTCAGCGTCGCATGGACGGCGCGATGGGCGCGTTAAAGACCGAATTCGCATCCCTGCGCACAGGGCGTGCATCGGCGTCAATGTTGGAACCAATCACAGTTGAGGCCTATGGCCAGCGTACACCAATCAATCAGGTTGGCACCGTCAACGTGCCTGAACCGCGCATGGTGACCGTAAATGTGTGGGACAAATCAATGGTCAATGCCGTCGAAAAGGCGATCCGTGAAAGTGGTTTGGGCATCAACCCACAGCTAAATGGCACAATCATCATGTTGCCGATCCCCGAGTTGAACGAGGAACGTCGTCGTGAATTAACGCGTGTTGCGGCGCAATACGCAGAAAACGCGCGCGTTTCTATCCGTAATATTCGCCGCGACGGTATGGATCAGGTGAAAAAGGCCAAAGCGGACGGAATTTCCGAGGATGATCAAAAATTCTGGGAAAGCGAAGTCCAAGATTTGACAGATAAATCAATCAAAGCTGTCGATGCCGCATTAGAAGCGAAACAAGCAGAAATTATGCAAGTGTAACGGATGGCTAAAGACACAGATAACGACCCAACACCGCGTCATGTCGCCATCATTATGGATGGCAACGGGCGCTGGGCCAAGGCGCGGGGCAGGCCACGATTGTTCGGCCACCATGCGGGGGCGCGTCGAGTGCGTGAGATTGTTGAAAGTTGCCCAGAGTTAGGGGTGAAATATCTGACCATATTTGCATTTTCGACGGAAAACTGGAAACGCACTCAAGTTGAAGTTTCTGGTTTGATGGCATTGTTTAAAAAATATTTATTAACGGAAATTAGAGACCT
>JAKMGV010000088.1 GCA_022424725.1 Paracoccaceae bacterium | reverse complement strand
TGCCGTGAACATGTCGATGGTCATGGGACTTGCCCCTGTCGTGGGTGTGCCCCTGCCCCTTGTCAGTTATGGGGGATCTGCCATGTTGGTTCTTATGGGGGCATTTGGATTGGTCCAATCTGCCCATGTCCACCGTCCTAGAGGAGTACTAAGGTGACGCTAAACGTTTTGTTCGCCGCGATTTCCGAACGCTATGACCAATATTTTGCCCCCCTGACAGCGGCATTTGAAAAGGCGGGTTTGGACATCAACCTATCCGACAAACACCAACCTGATGTGGTGGACTACATGGTTTATGCCCCAAACAGTCCTGTTCAGGATTTTACGCCCTACACAAGATGCAAGGCGGTTTTAAACCTATGGGCAGGGGTTGAGGCGGTTGTGAATAACGCCACATTGACGGTGCCGTTGACGCGCATGGTTGATCACGGGTTAACGCGTGGGATGGTGGAATGGGTCACGGCACAAACCCTACGCCATCATTTGAATTTGGATTTGTTCATTCACGGACAGATGGGCGAATGGTTGGATAATCACACCGCCCCATTGGCCCAAGATCGCACTGTATGCATGTTGGGTTTGGGTGAATTGGGTCGTGTTTGTGCCGAAACGCTACGGGATATGGGATTTAACATGCGCGGGTGGGCCCGCAGCGAAAAAACAATCCCGGGCATCACATGTTATCATGGTGAGGATGGCTTGAAAGACGCGCTAAGCGGGTCTGACATCGTTATCCTTTTGCTGCCTGATACAGCCCCGACTGCAAATATTTTGAATGCACAAACGCTGTCGTACCTGAATAAAGGCGCTTATGTCATCAACCCGGGTCGCGGCCCATTGATTGACGATCAGGCATTGATATCGGCACTCGATAGTGGGCAATTGGCCCACGCAACATTGGATGTGTTTCGCACCGAACCATTGCCCACAACCGACCCATATTGGGCACATCCCAAGGTTACGGTGGTGCCCCATCGCGCCTCAGAAACACGCGCCTCAACCGCGGCCGAGGTGATTGCCGAAAACATTCGCCGCAATGAGGCGGGTGAACCGCTATTGCATCTGGTGGATCGCACGGCGGGATATTAAACACCCTGCGATCAACAGATCATTCCGCCGCGATATTCGCGGCCTCGACCCGAACGGCGCTATATTTGAATTCAGGGATCTTGCCATAGGGGTCCAAAGCAGGGTTTGTCAGAATATTCGCTGCAGCTTCGACATAGGCGAAGGGAAGGAATACCATATCCTCGGCCACCGCGCGATCCGCACGCGCCATGACAACCACTGAACCGCGCTTGGTGCTTAGGCGCACATGCGCACCTGGTTCAACACCCAATTTCGCAAGTGTTTTTGGATGTAGCGAACAGTTTGCCTCAGGCTCGACCGCATCCAAAACACTGGCACGGCGCGTCATGGACCCTGTGTGCCAATGTTCCAATTGACGCCCTGTGGTCAGGATCATTGGATAATCCGCATCGGGTTTATCATCTGGCGCGATGATCGCAGCAGGTGTGAATTTTGCGCGTCCCTCTGACCTTGGGAAACCATCGCCAAATACGATCGGCTGACCCGGGTCAGCTGGCGAAAGCGATGGATAAGTCACCGCATTTTCAGACATCAATCGATCCCATGTGATGTTGTTAAGCGATTTCATGTTCAACTTCATCTCGGCAAAGACATCTGCAGGGCTTTCATAGGTCCAGTTCAGCCCCAATCGTTGCGCAAGCGCGACTTCGATCCACCAATCTTCGCGCGCCTCACCTGGGGGCGATACCGCGGGGCGGCCCATCTGAACCTGACGGTTCGTGTTGGTCACAGTGCCCGATTTTTCATAAAACGCGGATGAGGGTAGGATCACATCCGCATAGTTTGCGGTTTCCGTCAGGAAAATATCCTGAACAACCAAATGCGAAAGCTTGGCTAATGCATCACGTGCGTGTTCCACATCTGGATCGGACATGGCGGGGTTTTCACCCAAAATATACATGCCATGAATATGACCATCATGCACCGCGTCCATGATTTCAGTGACGGTTAAACCCTTTTCATTTGAAAAGTCGCCCGAATTCCACACATCGGTAAAGGCGCTGCGCACCCCGTCATCCATGACAGATTGGTAATCAGGCAGGAACATCGGGATCAGTCCCGCGTCGGATGCACCCTGAACATTGTTTTGTCCACGCAACGGATGCAGACCCGCACCGGGTTTGCCCACATTCCCTGTCATCAAAGCCAGCGAAATAAGACAGCGGCTGTTGTCGGTGCCGTGGATGTGTTGAGAAACACCCATGCCCCAGAAAATCATCCCCGCCTTGCCGTTTGCAAAGGTACGGGCAGCGGCGCGCAATTCCTCGGCAGGGATGCCGCAGATATCTTCCATCGCTTCTGGGGTGAACTGCGCCAGATGCGCTTTTTCGGCCTCCCAGTTTTCGGTGAATTGGTCGATATAGGCCTGATCGTACAATCCCTCTTCCACGATCACATGCATGATTGCGTTTAACATCGACACATCTGCGCCTGGACGGAATTGCAACATATGCGTTGCAAACCGCTTCATCGCGGTGCCGCGGGGGTCCATGATAATCAATTTGCCACCACGTTTGGTAAACTGTTTGAAATATGTTGCAGCAACAGGGTGGTTTTCCGTTGGGTTTGCCCCAATCACGATGGCCACATCCGCATTTTCAATTTGATTGAAGGTTGCCGTAACCGCGCCTGATCCAACATTTTCCATCAGCGCCGCAACAGATGAGGCGTGACACAAACGGGTACAGTGATCGACGTTATTGTGCCCAAATCCCTGACGGATCATTTTTTGGAACAAATATGCCTCTTCGTTGGAACATTTGGCAGAACCAAATCCCGCAACGCTGCGTCCACCCTGATCATCGCGCAATTTTGCCAAACCATGTGCGGCAAAATCCAATGCCTCGTCCCAAGACGCCTCTCGGAACACCTCTTGCCAATTGGCGGGGTCCACGTTTAATCCCTTGGCAGGCGCATCATCACGTCGGATCAAGGGTTTCGTCAGGCGATGGGGATGGTGGATATAGTCATAGCCAAAGCGGCCCTTGACGCACAAACGTCCCTCATTCGCGGGGCCATTGATGCCTTCGACATGTTTTATTTTGCCATCTTTGACCTTTAGGCTGACTTGACAGCCAACACCGCAGAAGGGGCAGATGGATTTCACCTCTTCATCGAAATCTTTGCTATCGCCCACCTGTTGATTATCCAGCACACTTGCAGGCATCAGGGCGCCTGTTGGACAGGCCTGCACACATTCACCACAGGCGACACAAGTGCTTTCGCCCATTGGGTCCGCAAAATCAAATGTGGGATAGGCATCATGTCCACGACCTGCCATACCGATCACGTCATTGACCTGAACTTCGCGACAGGCACGGACACACAAACCGCATTGGATGCAGGCATCCAAATTCACGCGCATCGCAACATGGCTATCGTCTAACAATGGGATGCGATCGGCCTCAAGCGTTGGAAAACGGCTTTCTTCAACCTCATTTGCATCGGCCATATCCCAAAAATGCGATGCACCATCATGGGCAACATCGCGTTCGGGCTGATCCGCCATCAACAGTTCAACAACCATACGGCGCGCCTGTTTTGACCGTTCGTTTTGGGTATGCACAACCATGCCCTCAGAAGGTTCGCGGATACAAGAGGCGGCCAAGGTGCGCTCGCCCTCAATCTCGACCATGCAAGCGCGACAGTTCCCATCGGGGCGATATCCGGGTGCAGGTTTGTGACATAAATGCGGAATAACCAAACCGCGGCCATTGGCCACTTCCCAAATGGTCATACCACGTTCTGCTTCGACCTGTTGGCCGTCCAACTGAAAACGGATTTTGTCTGACATCGTGTCCTCCTGCTTCACCGCAGCTTACACCATTCTTTTATCGAAATCAGAGGGCCAATCCCGACACTCAAAGGCGCATTTTCGCCAATCCGTTTCCGATCAGGAAAATTCGGCCACGATAGATGACATTCCCTTGGCAAGTTTAAAACCGCTTGTTAGGTGTTGGAAAAAATTCAGGGGCGCTTATGTCGGTCATCACATTCATCCGTCACGGTCAGGCAAATTCATCTGCAACAACAGAGGAAGGCTAT
This sequence comes from Paracoccaceae bacterium, assembly GCA_022424725.1. GTDB lineage: Bacteria > Pseudomonadota > Alphaproteobacteria > Rhodobacterales > Rhodobacteraceae > HIMB11. The sequence goes on along the minus strand of JAKMGV010000088.1, from coordinate 2,843 downwards.
GACAATCTTAGCGATTTGGGCAAAACCCAGGCGCGCTGTCTGGGCGAACATCTGCGCCATTGCAAGGTGACATATGATGCGGTCTATACGGGCACCTTGAACCGTCAGATCGACACCGAGGCGCTGTTGGATTTGTATGATAGCCCCGATCCAATCCAAGATCCGCGATTAAACGAGTTTCGCTACTACGACCTGATCGCAGCAATGGAAAAACAGTTTGATTTAAAACCTCCGCTTGAGGGGACAGGGTTCATCAACCATTTTCTAAATACGTTCACCAAATGGAAATCGGGTGAATTAAAGGACATCCCAGAAACATGGGACACCTATGAAAATCGCGTTTGGACCATGATGGAGGATATGCGCCACAGTGGCCAAAATGTGCTGGCCGTCACCTCGGGCGGGGTGATTGGAATGGCGGCGGCGCATGCGCTAGGGCTTGACGTCAGATCATTGGTGAAAGTCTTGCTTGAGGGCATGAACACGGGCGTCACCCGTTTTCAATACTTGCACGGTGAATACCATCTGATGCAATTCAACACTCTTCCGCATTTAGAGGATGCGGACCGTGTTGATGCACGTACATACTATTAATCACTGATTGTTTTGGAGACTATCATGACACATCTTTGGGTCCGCGCGGAACAACGTGAAAACGAAGATCGCGTTGGATTAACACCAGACGGTGCACGCAGGTTGATCGAAAAAGGCATTCAAGTTTCGGTCGAAGACAGCCAATCACGCATCATTCCAATCGCGGATTATGCAGATGCTGGATGTGAAATCGTGGGGGAAAACACATGGCCCGATGCCCCGAAGGACGCCATTATTTTCGGGCTTAAGGAATTGCCCGAAGATGGCACACCCCTGATCCATCAACACATCATGTTTGGTCATGCGTTCAAGGGACAGCATTCTGGCAAAGCGCTGTTGCAGCGCTTTCAAGCGGGTGGCGGTACGCTTTATGATCTTGAATATCTGACGGATGCCACAGGACGTCGCGTTGCGGCATTTGGGTATTGGGCGGGCTATGCAGGGGCCGCCGTATCCGTCGTCGCTTGGCTAGCACAACAACAGAATAAAACATGCGGACCCGTTTCCGCATATCCAAACAAAGACGCCCTGTTGCGCGATCTACATGGCGCGATGCAGGATGTTTCCGCATCACCAAATGCCATTGTGATTGGCGCGCTTGGGCGTGTGGGAACGGGCGCATCTGATCTGTGTGACCACCTAAACATCCCTGTCACAAAATGGGATATGGCAGAAACGGCACATGGGGGCCTGTTTCCTGAAATTTTGGATCACACCTTCTTTTTCAATTGCATCTTGGCGCGTCCTGGCACCCCTGTTTTCGTTCCAAAATCTGCACTGACAGCCAAACGCAACCTTTCGATCATTGGGGACATCGCATGTGATCCTGACAGTAATTACAATCCAATCCCTGTCTATGAACAGGCGACATCATGGACCCAGCCCGCGATCCGTGTTGCCGATGATCCCATCCTAGACGTCATGGCAATTGATAATTTGCCATCCCTGCTCCCTCTAGAAAGTTCGATTGATTTTGCAAATCAACTCTTGCCAACCTTGGAAACAGTTGATGATCTAGGCGCACCCGTGTGGTCGCGGGCCAATGATATTTTTCAATCCCATGTAAGCGAGGTTTAAAATGACAATTCACTGGTGTGGCACAGGCCTGTCTGCAATTCCCGGTTTACGTGCGTTGATCGAAGAAGGGCTGGATGTAAAAGTTTGGAACCGAACCGCGTCCAAGGCACAAGAGGCCGTTGGCGATTTAACTGACAACATTGCAGCCTATGATATTGACGTTCTGGGGAATGAATTGTCCGCAGGCGATATTGTTGTTTCCATGCTGCCAGGGGATCACCACGTTCCACTGGCAAAATGCGCCATTGCAAATCGCGCACATTTCGTCAGCTCATCCTACATCGCGCCAGAAATGCGTGATCTGGATCAGGCCGCCAAAGACGCAGGTGTCTGTTTGGTCAATGAAATTGGGTTGGACCCAGGCATTGATCACCTAATGGCGCATAAATTGGTTGAACTTTATCGTGCCTCGGATGCATTTGATCCGACAAATGAACTTGGCTTTATTTCCTACTGCGGTGGTATCCCAAAGGTTCCAAATCCATTTCGATACAAATTTAGCTGGTCCCCATTGGGCGTACTAAAGGCGCTGCGGTCTCCGTCTAAATCCATCAAAAATGGTGCGGAATTTTCTGTGGATCGCCCATGGGACGCGATCAGTTCGTATGAGGCCCCCCTGCCAACACCCGAAACATTCGAGGTTTATCCGAACCGCGACAGTCTGCCGTTTATGGCGCAATATCATTTTGACCCTGAATGGAATGTACGCGAATTTGTGCGCGGAACCTTGCGTCTGAATGGGTGGGCCGATGCATGGGCCGATGTATTTTCCGAAATTGAAACCCTGTCGGGTGAGGCAGGGGACGCACGATTAAAGGAGATGTCAGATCAGTTTTGGGCTGAAAACGCCTATGGCGAAAACGACCCAGATCGCGTTGTTTTATGTGTTTCGCTTAGGGCGGAACAGAACGGCAAAACAGTCTGGCATCAAACCTATGCGATGGATGCATGGGGAACCGAGGCATCAACCGCAATGGCGCGATTGGTATCCAAACCCGTCAGTTTTGGGCTCAAAGCCGTCTTGGCAAACCAAATCCCAACTGGTGTTTCCGCCGCCCCAGACGATCCCCAAGTGGTGGATGCATGGCTGTCGGAAATCGCGGCTCTGGCACAACATTTAGAAATCGTTGATCACACAGCCTAGCCCAAGGGATAGGCCAGAGGATCATTTG
>JAKMGV010000274.1 GCA_022424725.1 Paracoccaceae bacterium | reverse complement strand
CGCCACGAATACAAGAATGGAACGAAACGTCGGGGACTTTGATCCTCGTTCAATATTGGGGTTGAGACATGGCTGTCCAACAGAACAAAGTATCACGCTCACGCCGCAACAACCGTCGTGCACACGACTCATTGGTTGCAGGCAATCCAAACGAATGTCCAAACTGCGGCGAACTAAAGCGCCCACACCACGTTTGTGCATCATGCGGACATTATGCAGATCGCGAAGTTGTCGCGTTAACTGAAGAAATTGATCTGGACGATGACGCAGCCTAAGCTGCGCGTGTTCATGTTTAACCCACGTGCAAGCAATGTCCTTGGAACGTTCAGAAAATAGAACCGTACTAAGCATTGATGCAATGGGTGGCGATCTGGGACCGGCGGCAGTTGTCGCCGGTATTTCTAGTTCTGCCAAAATAAATCCTGACCTACATTTCATCCTGCATGGACCCGAGGCCGAGCTGCGCCGTCTGGTCAATCGCCGCCGGGCATTGGCGGGGCGCGTTGAAATTCGTGATGCAACGGATGTGGTCACAATGGACGACAAACCCAGTCAGGTGCTGCGCACGGGGCGCAATACATCAATGTGGTCCGCACTTGAGGCTGTGCGTGCAGGCGAAGCCGAGGTCTGTGTATCCTGCGGTAACACAGGCGCGCTGATGGCGATGAGCATGATCCGCCTGCGCAAGCTGGAGGGCGTCAATCGCCCTGCAATCGCGGTGTTGTGGCCATCGCAAAACCCCGCAGGCTTTAATATCATGTTGGACGTGGGCGCAGACGTGCGTGCAGATGCGCGTGACCTTTGCCAATATGCATTGATGGGTGTGTCCTATGCCCGCAACGGATTGGACATAAAATACCCACGTGTTGGAGTTTTGAATGTAGGCACCGAGGAACACAAAGGCCGCGCAGAATTGAAAGAGGCGCATACGCTGATCGCTTCACTTGCGGATGACGCCAATTTTGAATTCGTCGGCTTTGTCGAAGGGGGGGATATCCCTGGAACCAAATGCGATGTCATCGTCACAGACGGGTTCACGGGCAATATCGCGTTGAAGACCGGTGAAGGAACCGCAAATTTGATTGGCACGCTCTTGCGTGAAGCCTTTGCCTATACCCCCCTATCGCGGCTTGCCTCTCTTTTGGCGTTGACCTCAATGCGGCGTTTGAAAAAACGGATTGATCCACGGCGCGTCAATGGAGGTGTGTTTTTGGGCCTGAATGGCACCGTAGTGAAATCCCATGGATCTGCGGATGCAACAGGCATTTCAGCGGCGATCAAGCTTGCCTTTCAACTGGCCCAATCTGATTTTTCCAAGAAAGTCGCCGCACGGGTTGCATCCACTCCCACATTGGCGCAGGATGAGACAAAACCAAGCGAATAAACAGGCGAACAAGAATGACGATACGGGCCGTTGTACGTGGCATTGGACATTACCTACCAGAGCGCGTCCTGCCCAATTCCGAATTTGAAGACACCTTGGATACCAGCCATGAATGGATCGTATCGCGTTCAGGGATCCATCAACGTCACTTTGCTGCCGAAAACGAAACAACATCCGATTTGGCCATTCAAGCCGCCAATCACGCATTGGCCGCGGCGGGCATGGTGGCCGATGATTTGGATGCCATTATTGTGGCCACATCAACATCCGATCTAACGTTTCCGTCTGCCGCAACCATGGTGCAAAATGGCCTTGGGATGACACGTGGTTTTGCCTATGATGTTCAGGCGGTTTGTGCAGGGTTCGTATTCGCACTTGCCACGGCGAATGCGCAAATCGTATCGGGTCAGGCAAAGCGCGTGATGGTGATTGGTGCGGAAACATTTTCGCGCATCATGGATTGGGAGGATCGCACAACCTGTGTCCTCTTTGGTGATGGCGCTGGCGCTTTGATCCTGGAGGCCCAAGATGGCACAGGCGATAAATCCGATCGTGGCATCCTATCAGTTGATCTAAATTCTGACGGGCGCCACCGTGATATTTTATATGTGGACGGTGGTGTTTCGACACAAACGACGGGTTACCTGCGCATGCAGGGCAAAGAGGTGTTTCGCCACGCCGTCGAAAAATTGGCTGCCACAGCACAGACTGCAATGGATCGTGCAAAAATCACCTCGGATGAGGTGGATTGGGTTGTCCCCCATCAGGCAAACATTCGCATCATCCAAGGCACCGCCAAAAAGATGGGCGTGCCAGATGAACGCGTCGTGAAGACAGTGCAGAATCACGGAAATACATCGGCAGCATCGATTCCACTTGCCCTCTCTGTCGCGGTCAGTGAAGGCAAAATTCAACCCGGACAGGTGGTTGTCACCGAGGCAATTGGCGGCGGTCTGGCGTGGGGCGCAGTTGTTTTACGCTGGTAAAACACATTTTTCCGTAGAAATTAGCACTTTATTGACCGAACTGGGTCAAATCGTTTGACTTGGAAAAACGCCAGTGGCTAACATAAAGCGAAACCGGAGGGTGCTATGTCCGAAAAAACTTTGACAAGAATGGACCTGAGCGAAGCTGTTTTTCGTGAAGTTGGTCTATCACGTAACGAATCTGCGGATTTGGTTGAGAGTGTTTTAAATCATGTGAGTGACGCGTTGGTTCGTGGGGA
>JAKMGV010000018.1 GCA_022424725.1 Paracoccaceae bacterium | reverse complement strand
CTTGGGGGTTTTACGCTCTGTTCAAACGTTCACTCCCTATTGGTCCCAATCAGGGTTTTTTGCTTGAGGTGCTGTTGCTTTGCCCTCTTGCGATTGTGTATTTGGCATATCTGTACGCCATTGGCGAAAATCATTTTGTGTCAATTAACGTATCTACAACCCTCTTGCTGATGGGGTGTGGCGTGGTCACGGCAATTCCGTTGATAGTTTATGCAAATGGCGCGAAATTGTTAAAGCTTTCGACCATTGCGATGTTGCAGTATATCGCGCCAACGCTGATCTTCTTGGTTGCTGTTTTCGTGTTTGGGGAAGAATTCGGATGGGCGAAGAAAGTGGCCTTTCCAATCATATGGGTCGCGCTGATTATCTTCACGTCGTCCTCTGCGAAAGCGCGTTGAATTATATTAAGAATTTGTTGCAGACTGATATTGTTCTTAACGAACACATTACCAACGAACAGGAAACCAACATTTCATGACCAAAATGACTTCATCCACCTCTGAGCGGATAGATTCAATCAAATCCCGCCTGCGACTGCCTGCGATTTGCGCGCCTATGTTTTTGGTTACGGGCCCTGATATGGTAGTTTCAGCCTGCAAATCGGGTATTTTAGGCACGTTTCCTGCCACGAATGCGCGCACAGCAGAACAATTGGTTAGTTGGTTGGATCAAATTTCGACGTCTATTACAAAAGCGGATGCACCATGGGCGTTGAACATGATTACGCACAACAGTTATGGACGCTTTGACGTCGAGCTTGATTTGGTGCGCCAATATCAACCAGAGTTGGTCATCACAGCGCTGGGTGGCCCGCATCGGGTTATAGATGTCGTTCATGGTTATGGTGGATTGGTTTTTGCCGATGTGAATTCCCCAAAATTCGCGCGCAAGGCGATTGAAAAGGGTGCAGATGGACTGGTCCTAATATGCGCGGGCGCAGGTGGACATACTGGGGAATACGCCATGATCCCGTTTGTGGAAGAGGTGCGCACATTTTTCGACGGTCCAATTATCGTGGGGGGCGGTATTGGCACCGGCCGCGGGATCAAAGCGGTTGAGGCATTGGGTGTTGATTTCGCCTACCTTGGAACCCGCTTTTTGGCATGCCAAGAATCTTTGATAAATGATGAATACCGTCAAATGGTTTGGGATAGCCAAATGGAAGACCTGATTGCATCGCGTGCGATCACAGGTGCGTTGGGCAATTGGATGCGGGCAAGTGTCGAGGCGGCTGGTCTGACGGAAGAGGCCATGAAAGCGGTGGCAAAAATCGATTTTTCCCAAGATATGCATGCGGGAACAAAGGCGTGGAAACACGTATGGAGCGCGGGCCAAGGAGTGGGGTTGGTGAACACTCCCGAAAGCGTGGCCGATGTTGTGGAAACATTGGTACGGCAATATTCAACATAAAATTGGTATGACTCAGTATAGTTGTTTTTAGTTATGTTTCATAATAATATGACGATGAATATCAGATGAGGTTGCACGTTGATCAGCGAAGAAGAACGCCAGATTATAAAAGAGACACTTGATCACAAAGCAAATGGGACAACCCATATGCTGGATGACGTGATGCATAATCCAGTTGCCAAATATAATAATCCAGCTCAGCTAAAAGCCGAAATGGACATATTGTTCAAAAACTTCCCCATCATCATTGCCCATTCCAGTGATCTACCAGACGCGGGAAGTTTCCTGACCTATGACGACCTGCAGGCACCAATTTTGGTGACACGCAACAACGATGGACAAGTTAAAGCGTTTCTAAATGTCTGCCGTCACCGCGGTGCGCGGGTTGAGGATAAGCCATGCGGTAAGGCACGTACGTTTTCCTGTCCTTATCATAGCTGGACTTTCGATCTGAATGGCAATTTGCGTGGCCTGCCACAACCATTCGGGTTTGGTGATCTGGATAAATCCAAACTTGGACTCGTCGAATTGCCCGTGTTTGAAGAATTCGGAATGATTTGGGTTGTGCCATCCAAAACCGAACAAACGATTGATTTTGACGCTTGGACTGCCCCAATGCGTGAACAACTGAACGGATTGGATTTAGGCGGTCACGTTGTTTTCAAAAAATGGTCGCTTGACCGCAACATGAGCTGGCGCTTGGCCTTGGAAGGGTTTCAGGAAAGCTATCATTTCTGCTCTGCGCACCGTGACACTGCGTGTTCCAGTTATTTGGACAATCAAAGTGTGCACATGAATTTTCATCCACATGTTCGTCATGCAGTTCCATTGTCATCGATCGAAGAATTGCGTGAAAAACCCGAAGCAGAGTGGGATTATCGCCCACACTATATGACGCAGAATTATTTGTTTCCCGCAAACTTTGTTCAAGTGATGACTGATCATGTTTACGTCCACACAATTATCCCAACAGGACAGGGAACCTGTAAATTTCAGTGTATGATGCTGATTCCAGAAGCGCCAAAGACAGAAAAAGCAGAGCGGTATTGGAATAAAAATTACGATCTAATTCGGATCGTATTTGATGAAGATTTCGTAATTGGCGAAGGTATTCAAAAAGGATTGAACACGAGCGCCAATCATGAATTTTTGTTCGGTATGTACGAATGCGGCCTGCACTTTGGTCAAACCGCAATTGATGATGCGCTAAAAGGTGATTTAACTGTCGACACGGTTTAAATGGTAGTCAGACAGTTTTGTGCCTGTCCTTTCGCAATGTCTCAGCACGTCTGAGAGATTCCATGCGATTGGATCCGTTTCAGATAGCTTACTAATCAGATTAACAATGTTTGGAACACCCAGTTCGTCGGCGTAATGCATCAACCCTCCGCGCCATCGTGGAAAGCCATATCCCAGTACCGAAACCAAATCAATTTCAGTAGCGGAATGCGCAATTCCTTCGCCCAAGATATCAGCGGCTTCGTTGATCATGGCGAGTAGCAGCTGTTCTTGTATCTCTGCTTCCGAAATCTCTGTCCGCGTAACTTTGGCAAAATGTGCTTCTTCGCGGATCAAATCCTCGATCAGGGGGTCATCAACACGGCCTTTGCCGCCTGGGTATCTGTACCAACCCACGCCCACCTTTTTCCCTAATCGGCCTTCATCCACCATTCGATCACTGATGGGGACATAGCGACGGTTTGGATCGCGGGTTGCATCCTTACGACGGCGATTTGCATAGGCAATGTCCAAGCCTGACAGATCCTGCGCCTCGTATGGACCCATGGCATAACCAAAATTCACCATGGCCTCGTCTACATCCCACGGAGTCGATCCATCCATTAAGATGGTATCTGCTGCTTCGCGGTAACGGGCAAGGATTCGATTCCCGATGAACCCATCGCAAACACCAGAAAGAACGGGAACTTTTCGAAGTTTCTTGGCAATCGCATAGGCTGTTGACAGTGTGCGATCCGAAGTTGTCTCACCGCGGACGACTTCCAATAATCGCATGATGTGTGCAGGCGCAAAGAAGTGTAAACCGATGATCCGAGAGGGGTTTTTCGTACTATTTGCGATTTCATTTACATCTAGATAAGATGTGTTCGTGGCCAATATTGCGTCCTCAGGCACATGTGCATCTAATTGCGCAAAGATGCTTTTCTTTACGTCCATATTCTCAAACGCGGCCTCGATCATCAGATCAGCATTGGCTGTCGAAGCATAGTCATGTGAATATGAAATGTTGGCTTCAAGGGCCAATTTTTTAGCTTCATCAACAATTCCACGTTCAACGCCAGACTGGATCAGGCGTCCGACATTTTGGCGTGCGCGTTCGATACCATCAGCATCTTCTTCCAATAGGACTACTGAATATCCTGCCAAAATGCAGGCATATGCAATCCCTGCACCCATTGTGCCCCCACCAACAACGCCGATCTTTGTCATGTCAGCAGGTTGGTTTTCTATACCGCTTGGCAATTTTGCGGCGCGCTCTGCGAAAAACATATGTCGCAATGCACGTGCTTGGGGTTCGGTTCTAAGGGTTAGAAAAGCGTTGCGCTCGTTTTGCATAGCGGCTTCAAACGGTAATTCAGAACCAAGTTTTGTAATTTCCAGCGCGCATTTAGGGGCATTTTGGCCCACCATACGTTGATCTATTTTTTGGGTGATTTTCTCGGCGATGTCGTAGTCCCAATCTGGAAAGGGTAGTTCCCAAGTTGGTACGCGGCACAGCAAATCCTCTGTGTTGACCAAAAATGCCGCTTCGATCACATCGTCGTCGATATCTTGGATCAAACCAATTGATTGGGCTTTTGCTGCGCTGATTGGTTTGCCAAAGCATATCATGTCCAAAGCGGTTTCCAGATCAATCAATCGGGGCAATCGTTGCGTTCCACCAGCACCTGGAATGACCCCTAAACTGACCTCGGGAAATCCAATCTGTGCCTTGGGGTGCATAATCCGCATTCGACACGCCAGCGCAATTTCAGCACCCCCGCCCAAGGCAATCCCGTTTATCGCGGCGATCCACGGCACAAAACTCTGATCAATCGCGTCCAATACATCTGGCAAGTGTGGTTCGATCGGGTCACCATCAAATTCCTTGGCATCTGCGCCCGCCGCAAATGCGCGGCCCAAACCTGATACAATCACACGTTCTAGGTTCAGTTTTTCCGCTGATCTTACCGCATCCAGCAATCCTTGGCGCATAGCGGCGTTGATTGCATTGACGGGTGGATTGTTTAATTCCACATACCCCGTGCGATCATCATGATGAAAGTTAAGCGCCATGTTCGTTCCTTGCGTCTTTATCCAAGCAGATGTTCAGATTGGATGAGTTTTATGAGTTGGGCTGCAGTTTTTTCCAGCGGTTTATGTGAAGTATCCAGTTTATAGTCCGACATTGCGTATAATTTTTCGCGACTTGCCAGCAAACCACGCAATTTTTGCATTGCCTGCCCCTGTCCAATTACGGGCCGCGTGTCACCTTGGGCCAAAACGCGCTTCATATGATCATCGGGGGAAGCGGTCAGCCAGATGCAATGAAAATTCGCGTTCAGCATTTGATAGGTTTCCAAATTCTCAACGATACCCCCAGATGCAGCCATAACAACACGATCATGATCTGCAATCAAAGCTTCAAGCGCGTCTGCCTCAAGCTGACGGTATCCATTTTCGCCATATAGCGCGATGACCTCGGAAATGGGCATTCCACCTTCTTTAGCGATCACGGCGTTCAGTTCGATGAAAGGTACCTCCAAATCATCTGCCACCATCTGCCCTAGGGTGGATTTGCCCGCACCACGCAGCCCAATAAGGCACACGCGGTTGGATTTATGTTCCCCTTCCTGGGAGCTGCGCAGAATGCGCAAGGCGCGCGTCCGTTTGGTGTCATCTGCCGCGCGAAAGTTATTTGTTAATGCCGGAAATTCCGACAACCATGGGTCTTCTGGCCAAAAAAACCATTCAATTCCCATGTCTAGTGCCGTTGCCACTTTTTGCAGCAATGCGATTGAAATATTACCTTCGCCCGCTTCCATTTGTGCGATGTAACGTGGTGAAACACCTGATTTTTCTGATAGTAATCGACGTGAAATTCCCGCCTTGGTGCGCGCCTTTAGGATGCGCAGACCGACCTGGGCCAACAAATCTGCTTTGGGTTCGGTTTCAATCATCAGGCGTCTCTGCGTTCGTTACTCCAATCGGGACCCAAGAAAGGCGTTATCAGGTCTTGGACACTTTTCGGAGGAACGCATTTCTTGAATTCATCAGCAACAATAAAAACACTGACGGATCTAAACGAAAAGCACCGTTTTCCATCTTGGAACCCATCGACGCGAAACGTGATAGAGGTGTTTCCCAATTTTACTGGCCATACATGACAAATTAATCTGGCTCGTGGTGTAACGGGGCGTTCAAAATTCATTTGCAGCTGAACAAATGGCGTTCCTAGATTGTCGTCCAGTTCCATTTGGTACCAACCGTGGCCTAAATGCTCTTCCCACCACGCGTTGATCGCGTCCAACGCCATCGCAGGAAGCTTACCTGTATACACGATTTTGGCTGGATCACAGTCGCCCCAACCCACCCGAATTTCGTGCGTGAATGTCGCCTGAGTAGTCATTAGTACGTCTCTACGTGGAAACGCCCTTCATCTCGCATGACATCCCGCAATGTGGACCATTGTTGGCCAATACTTTCGGCAATATTTGTCAGGGCGAAATCTACGCCTTCTTCCATTCCACGCAAACCACAGATGTATATGTGGGTGTTTGGATCATTCAGCATCTCGGCAACACGATCTTCTTCTTTCATCATGCGGTCTTGCACGTATTCCTTTTCTCCATCGCGGGAAAAGACCAAATGCTGTTCCAAGATGTTTTCGCGTACCTTTTTCAGGGGCCCAAAATACGGCAGGCTGTCGGCCGTTCGTGCGCCAAAAAACATTACCATGCCACCAGATTTTTCACCAATCGCGCGTTGACGACGCATTGTGAACGCGCGCATCGGTGCAGAACCAGTGCCAGTGCAGATCATCAGCAAGCGTGCATTGGGGTCATCAGGCAACAGGAACGTTGCACCAAACGGTCCAGTGACGCGTACTTCATCACCCACTGACAGATCACAAAGGTAGTTAGAGCATACACCACCCGTTTCGCGCTTAACGGTAAGAGATAGGTTGTTATAATTTTGACGCTCGCCATCTCGTGGTGAAGATACGGAGTAAAGACGGGGTAGGTGATCTTGGCCTGCATCGGTTTTCCCAGCCGCGATAACCCCAATGGATTGCCCCTCTAACACCGGGAACGGTGTTTGGCCAAAATCCAAAATAATGTGACGCACGTCATGCTCAGGATCATTGGTTAACGAAATGTTTCCGGTGACTTTTGCAACAGCGGGTTTCCCAAGGTTATGCAGGTTGATCGACGGCTTTGCCGCAGATTTTGGTGCAACAGGTCGACCACCTGCGCCCTTGTGTGCCTCGGCCAATAGTGCTGCGACGGCATCATCAATTGCCTCATCCGAAGGTGTATCTGCACTTTCTTGGATGTCCTCTTGTTCTGGCAGTTCCATCCATTCAAATTGTTCTTCCATGGAATAGGGTTCATGAACGACCCGCCATTCGTCGATGGACCCAGTTGGGCAAACGGGAATGCAATCCATACAAAAATTACAGGCCTCAGCATCGACCACGACATTGTCATCATTGTGGTGGATTGCCTGAATTGGGCAGGTCATTTCGCATGTGTAGCAACGAATACAGATTTCAGGGTCAATTAGGTGCTGTCGGATTGGTTTTGTCATAGCGCAACCTTTGGGAACAAGGATCAAAAGATGGAAGGGCGGGGGTCGTCCCCCGCCCAAAACATTAGGCCATATGCAGTTTTACATACTCAAAATCGCCAGGTTTATTATCAATCCCAACCTTGGGTGGTGCAATCCAGCCAGCGAATTTGCCAGGTTCATAACATGGCACCATAAGCGATTGAATAAATGCACCGTCTTCTTTGGTTGGCAGCCATTTATCGACATTAGCGTTCCATTCAGTATCTGAAATGATGTTGCCTTCTGGATTTGCCTTTATCGATGCAAAGATACCGATTTGACGATGAAATGCCTCGTGCGGCAAGGACAATTGGAATTCGATCCCGGTCTTTTGAATGATCTTATTCCAGCGCCCTACGCCACCAGATGCATCCCGCACATAGTCGTCACGCAGACGCATATTGATCGCAGTAAGTGCAGGAACTTCCTGATCCATGATGGCACCATTTACGATGTTCTTAACGACATATGTGTCGCTTTGCAGTTGGTGATCATCGTCAATGCGATGTTCCATATACCGCCCCTTGATCCCAGCGTTGAACGCGTTTGCGGCATTTGTTGAAACTTCTTGACCAAATAGATCCAGTGAAAGCGTGTAGTGTAGGTTCAGCTTTTTCTGGATAGTCGGCAGGTCGATAACACCTAGATCACGAATGCGTCCGATTGCATATGGATCTGTGATGCCTGCTTCATTCATCGCCTCGCAGGTGCGTTGAATGATACGTCCCACACCCGTTTCACCAACAAACATGTGGTGTGCTTCTTCTGTTAGCATGAAACGGCAGGTGCGGCTGAGTGGGTCAAAGCCTGATTGTGCGAGTGACTCCAACTGCATTTTGCCATCGCGGTCTGTAAAATAGGTGAACATAAAGAACGATAGCCAATCTGGCGTTTCCTCGTTAAAGGCGCCCAACATGCGTGGGGCTTCGTCAGAACCTGATGAGCGGATCAGCATTTCATCCGCTTCCTCACGACCATCCTTACCGAAATACTTCTGTAGCAAATAAACCATCGCCCACAGGTGGCGGCCTTCTTCTACGTTCACTTGGAACAAGTTGCGCATGTCATATAGCGACGGCGCGGTTAGCCCTAAAAAGCGTTGCTGTTCAACCGATCCAGGCTCGGTATCGCCCTGAATGACAATCAGACGCTTCAACATGTTGCGGTATTCACCTGGAACTTCTTGCCACGCAGGCTGGCCTGCGTGTTCGCCGCATGGGATCAAACGGCCCTCTGCTTGTGGTGCCAACAAAACTCCCCAGCGGTATTCAGGCATTTTGACATAATCAAATTTTGCCCATCCTTTGGGATCGACGGACACCGCCGTACGCAAATACACCATGGATTCTTGGAAATTTTGGGGGATCAGGCGGTTCCACCAATCCAAGTAGCCTGGGTGCCATTTCTCAAGCGCCTTTAAAACTTTGCGGTCTTGGCTAAGACCAACATTATTTGGAATTTGTGTGTCGTAACTTACGTTGATTAGATCAAGCATTTCTTACTCCGAAATCAATTTCATGGGTCTTAGACCCGTTCCATGTTGTAGTTTCCACGTAGTCCAGTTCCGTATCGCTGCAATGCGCCGTCTTCACCGACTGCATTGGGGCGATTGAATATCCAGTTTTGCCATGCTGTCAGACGGCCAAAAATGCGTGTTTCCATCGTTTCTGGGCCTGCAAAGCGTAAATTTGCTTCCATCCCGGTCATCGCGTCAGGAGAGAAGCTTGCACGTTCTTCAAGGAAGATGCGGATTTCATCCTCCCAATCGATATCGTCCAATATCATTGTCACGAGACCGTTTTCATCGGCGTCGTCGGCTTCCATCGGTTCACCGATTTGTGTTTTCAGCCCGTCTATGCGCTCCTGTTCATCCAAAAAGCGGGTTTCCAAACGGCTTAGTCCGTTACCCATTGGATAAGTGCCAAAATTATCATTCGATAACGTAATTGTGGCGATTGGGCGATTATCCCCCTCAAACTCATCTTCCATCATGTAACTGCGATCAACTGCCCAAAGCAGTTCTGCCAAAACCCCTGCAAAACATGACCCATGTTCAACCTGTGCCATTAGCGAGCGAGAGGTGACATCAACCCGCTTCAACGTGCGTTTCCAATAATGGCGCACTTCATTGGCAAGCCAATGGTCCGCGTTCTCTGCCAGTAACGCCTCGTGTTGCAACAACAATTCTGGGTCACCTTGGGTGCGAATGACCCAAAGTCCCAAGTCCATTTCGTTCAGACGCAGATGAAGGATAGCATCCTCAAACTCTCTTGCGAGACGTAGCAGATAGGCTTGGTCGCCTTGCGCTTGGAATTCGTGCATCGTTTTGGGCGCGGGCTGGTCAGGACCATTTAAGGTAATCGTTGCGGTGCGGCCTGCGCGATCAATGGTAACCTCGACGCAGCTGTAGGCAACATTTCCGTTTTCATCAATCTGTCGTTGTAGCGGGTTCAAGTTAATACCCGCATCTACTTCAGATTTTGAAGACGCAGCCACAAATTCGTTTGCGCGTTCCACAACCTTTTCATCGAAAACGCTATTTTTGAAAACATCATCAACGAGTTTCCAGTCTTTGGCTCGCTTGCCTTTGACGCCTTCTTCTGTAGCGCAAAAAATATCGGCCAAATCGCGGCGCACTTTGCGTTTGTCTGTGACACGCGTAAGCCCGCCTGTGCCCGGCAATACCGCCAATAGAGGCACCTCTGGTAGTGCAACACTGGATTGAGAATCATCGGTAAGCATGATGTGATTGCACGCAAGCGCAAGTTCGTACCCACCCCCTGCGCAGGCCCCCTTGACCGCGGCGATGTATTTTTGGCCGCTTTCTTCCTCGGCGGCTTCAAATGCATTTCGGGTTTCATTCGTGAACTTGCAGAAGTTCACCTTGTGACTATGCGCAGCCCCGCCCAACATCCGAATATTGGCTCCTGCGCAAAAAACTTTGTCCTTTGCAGAACGCATTACAACAACTTTTACTTCGGGGTGTTCGAAACGCATCCGTTGGACAATGTCGTTAAGCTCAATGTCGACGCCCAAATCATATGAATTCAGTTTCAGTTGATAGCCATCGAACAGACCGCCGTCCTCGTCAACATCCATGTACAAATTTGCGATCGCACCATCATATTCAACGCGCCAATGGCGATAATCGTTGGGATCAACACGAAAATCGATGATCTGAGACATATCAAAGTTCCTTTATTTCTTGGAAACAAACTAAAACACCGCTATGTGCCGTAAACCTAAATGTTGCATTATATCGTTACAAAATACAAAAATATCAATTAATTGGCATTATAGTGCATATTTCAAAAATAACTTCTGAATTTCTGAGCAGGCTACAGAATCTGGGGCGCGATGACCGATTTCAGCGGACAGAGCGTTGGCCTGCATCATGATTTTCTGTGTTGCTGTTTCGCGTTTCATGATGTGTTTTAGGTTCGCATTTGCCAAATGAATAATGCATTGCGTGAACAAACGTTCAATAGAATTCTGCGCGGTGTTCATCCAGATCGCTTCCAAGACTTCATGTGCCTCCCAGTGGAAGCCATGCTGCATAAAGTTCAAAGCGGTATGAAATGCGGACAAGGTTTGAAGTGTTTCAAAGTCGATAACGCTTGGGATTGTTGAAATAACTTCATCAAATTGTGTTTCTTGATGGCGTTGGGTTTGACCTGGGATATAGGCATGTGGGGGTAGCGCGTGCTGCATTGCATCCTACCTAAATGCCGTGGAAAACGTTTTGATCGCGTCCAAGACTTTTGAGGAATGTTCCAGATGCGGACTGTGTTTGCAATCATGTAATATTTCCACGTTCACAGCTACACGCGCGTGTGCCTTTATCGATTCTATTTGCTGAAGCGTTCCATATTGATCATCCATCCCTTGAATGGCTAGAATGGGTGTGGTGATTTTTTCAATCACATCCTGAACATCCCATGAACGAAAATCTGGGTGCAGCCAGCTTTGGTTCCAACCGTAAAATGCATTTTCTGCATCCCGATGATATTTCCCCAATTTTTCGGGCAGATCGGTCGTTTCAAATGCGCGCTTGGCAGCCTTGATCTGGGTGATGCCCATATCTTCTGTAAAAAAGTGCGGCGCGATTAGAGTGATACCACTTAGTTTATCGTGTCCAACATCACCCGCGTAAATCGCAGCGATTGTTGCCCCGTCACTGTGCCCGATCAGTTGAAATCGGGTTGGTGACAAGTATTCAACGATCTTTGGTAGAACATTGATTGCTTCCAACGTCATATAGTTCAAAGGGCGTGGCAGCGGCACTGGATCGGATGTGCCATAGCCTTGTCTGGAATACGAAAATACACCGCAGCCAAGTGTTTTGGACAGCTTTTCGGGAAAATCGCGCCACAAATCAACGCAACCCAATCCTTCGTGTAACAATATTGCAGTTGGTCCATCGGAGGGGGGCGGACCTATGCAGCTGTATTCCAGTCGCACACTATTAATCGTCAGAAACCCGCGTTCGCACCAATCCATCGCACCTAATCACGCAACTTAAATCGTTGAATTTTCCCTGTTGCGGTTTTGGGTAGATCAGGAACGAATGTAATTTTTCTAGGGTATTTCCACTTGCCAATTTTACTCTGCACAAACTCTTTTATGTCGCTGGCATCCGTTCCTGATTTACCTGATTGTAACACTACAAAAGCTTGTGGTTTTTCCAAATCGTCATCATCCCGATACGGGACAACGGCGGCCTCTAAGACGGCGGGATGTTCGATGATGGCTTGCTCTACTTCAAATGGCGATAGCCAAATTCCCGATACTTTGAACATATCGTCTGTACGCCCACAGTAGATATAGCGTCCGTCAGAGGTTTGTTCATACTTATCGCCGGTTCTTGTCCAATGGCCTTCAAATGTGGACTTTGATTTGTTTCTTCTGTTCCAATAACTTTCCGCAGATGATGGGCCATTAACGATCAATTCGCCAATTTCGCCAACCGCGCAATCGTTTCCATTTTCGTCGACCAATCGTACATCATACCCGGGAACCGCGTTACCAGATGTTCCGTACACCAAATCATCGGGGCGATTGGATAAAAAGATATGCAGCATTTCGGTGGATCCGACTCCGTCAACGATGTCTGTCCCTGTAATCGCATTCCAACGTTCGCCCACCTCTCTGGGCAACGCCTCACCTGCCGAGGTGTTGATACGCAAATTGTGGCTAATGTTTCCTGATCGTTGATCTAGATAAGCAAGCAGCGCAGCAAACAGTGTTGGGACACCACAGAAAATAGTCGGTTTTCGGTTTTCTATTATATCGGTGACCGCGTCGGGTGTTGGACGGTTCGCGAACAACAGGGTTGTTGCCCCAACCGACATCGGGAAGCTCATCGCGTTCCCAAGACCGTAGGCAAAGAATAATTTTGCCGCCGAATACACGACATCATCTTCCTGTATGCCCAAAACCTGTTGGCCAAATGTATCTGATGTTGCCTGCAAACTGGCATGTAAATGTCGCACGCCTTTTGGCAACCCAGTCGATCCAGATGAATAAAGCCAAAAGGCTAATTCATCACCGCCAGCCTCAATCGGTGTCAGCGCATGCGCATCATTGATGAAGTTGTCAAAATTTGCGGTGTTCTCTGGCGTATCACCGATTACGATTATATGGCGAATACAATCGATGTCAGCCAGCGCAGGCGAAACGGTATCCCACAATTCCTTGGACACCATGACGCAAGATGGCCTGCTGTCTTTCAAAATGCCGTTGTAAATCTCTGTAGACAAAAGCGTATTTAATGGGATCGGTGTAACACCCGCCTTTAGCGCTCCCCAAAATGCGATTGGAAATTCGATTTGGTCCAGAACGATCATGGCCATGCGTTCGTCGCGTCGAATATCTGCGCGGCTAAGTGCACCTGCGAACAGTGCGCTTTGATGCGCTAAATTACCATATGATATTGATCTTTTTGCGCCGTCGGCTTCTACGAACGCGGGCTTGTCGGCGCGTCCTTCGTCAATATGACGGTCCACAAAATATACAGCAGCATTGCTGTTCATTTCGTATCTCCCTAGCATCGCACTTTGGTGCGTCTCCCATCATTGAATGATGATGTTTTTCCTTATGCTAGACGCCTCAGATCGCTTAACTAGAAAAATTTTGCCTAAAAAGTGCGGTTGAACTGTAATTTAGGCAAAATAATGCATATACCTTCGGCTACCATTGCACCAAGAACAGCGTGATCGCGGGAAAGGCCACCAATAGTGCGACACGAACTAAATCGGATGCAACGAACAGGATTACGGCCTTATATGTTTCAATCATTGGTGTCTTGCGGTCCATCGCGTTGATGATGAACAGGTTCATGCCAACAGGTGGTGTGATCAGACCAACCTCGACAACGATCAAAACCAGGATACCGAACCAGATCGCGACTTGTTCTGACTCGATGCGACGCGCCATGCCCTTACTCATGCGGACATCAAGCGCGCGCATTTGTTCACGGGTCAGCTCGGCACCATTTGCAATTGCTGTTTTGATGTTTGCCAACATGTCCCCAGTAACTGCCTCAGGGATCGCACCGCTGTTGATCACGGTCATCGCTTTCATCGCCTGCAATTCCGCCAACGAGGTAAAGTTAAAATCGAGTGCAGTAATCACTGGGAAAAAGATTGGGATCGTCAGCAAAATCATCGACAAGCTGTCCATCAAACAGCCAAGCAGTAGGTAAAACACCAAAATCAGGACAAGAACCATCCATGGGTTAAATCCCATACCAACAACCCATTCTGCAATTTCCTGTGGAACCTGTGTCAGTGCCAAGAACCCATTGTAAAATCCAGCGCCCAGCACGATCAAAAAGATCATGGCAGTGGAACGTGCGGTGACTGTAAAACTTTCAACTAGAGTGGTTCGCGTTAGACCGCCATTGAAATAGGCAATCAAACCAGTACCTAATGCCCCAACTGCGGCCCCTTCAGTCGGTGTGAAAATACCGCCGTAAATACCACCGACAACAGCGATAAAAACAAGCAGTACTGGCCAAACTGCCGTTAGATCTTTAACGCGCTGAAGGTATGGCACACGTTCACGAACGCCCGCAGAGTCAGGATAAAGCCGAACATAGATTGATATCACAATCACATATCCAATTGCGGCCAAGATCCCCGGCACGAAGGCCGCAAGAAACAGTTTTGCGATATTTTGTTCAGTCAAAATGGCATAGATGACCAACACAACAGATGGTGGGATCAGGATGCCAAGCGTGCCGCCAGCTGCAAGTGTTGCGGTTGAAAACCCGCCAGCATAGCCGTAACGCTTCATTTCTGGCAGGGCCACGCGACTCATTGTGGCGGCAGTTGCAAGGGATGATCCGCAGATCGCCCCAAATCCAGCACACGCGCCAACGGCGGCCATGGCAACGCCACCCTTGCGATGGCCCAACCACCCCTCGGCGGCTTTAAACAACGCCTGGCTCATTCCACCAAGTGTCGCAAAATGTCCCATAAGCAAGAACATCGGCACAATCGAAAGCGAGTAGCTTGAAAACGTCGTGAACGCTTCTGATTTCATCTTGGCCAGAGGAATATCAGGTGCGCCTGTTACGATCGATAGCCCCACAAAGCCCGTTGAAAACATGGCTAAACCAATTGGGACACGCAAGAAAATCAAGATCAACAGGATCGGGAACGAATAAAGGCCGATTTCAAGGTTGCTCAATGTTCCGCCCCCTCTGCTTCAAGAATTTGGGCACCTGTGAATGCTTCGTAAATGCGTGCGAACGCTGTGTAGGTTGCAACGATTGCCGCGGCAAATGCGCCAAAAACGCTAAGGGCGTAGGCCCACCAAACAGGGAATTGAAGAAGGAATGTTGTTTGTCCGCGTTCCAGTTTATCAAACATCCCTTCGCGGAGTTGCCACGCCACCATGATCAACATCGCAGCAAAGAAAATTTCGATTACCGCCAACAAAAGCCGCTGAATTTTAGGAGGTAAAGAGTTGGTGAAAATGTCGACCGTCGCATGACCAGCCGTAATTTGCGTTAGCGGAAGAAAGGCAAATATTGAAAACGCAATGCCCGCCTCAACCAATTCATAGTCTCCGTTGATTGGTCCAATTCCGATTGTACGCCCAACGATAGATACGCAAATCAACAGGATAAGCGCGGAAAGCACAAGACCGCCAAGGATTGCCATGAATTTCGAGAGAGATAAGAAAAAGCGGTGCAAAGGTGCCCCCTGGTTCTAAAATAGCGCACGGGCCACCAGTCATCACCAGCGGCCCGAGAGTTTAGTTTTGGATTAGTCTGCTGAGTATTCAGCCATCAATGCGCGTGCTTCGTCGATCAATGCCTGACCGTCTTTGCCTTGTGCATTCATATCAGCAATCCATGTGTCATAGATTGGGTTCACCAATTCACGCCATTCGGATGTATCCGTAACTGTGATGATGTTGTTCCCCATTTCTTCTGCAACGGCGCGGGCCTGCCAATCAGCATCCTGTTGAGTTGAGCCAGCAAAGATTGAGAACATCAAACCAGAGTGATCATCGATCATTTCCTGAATGTCGGCTGGTAGGCTGTCAAACTTTGCTTTGTTCATCGCAAGGAAGAACGTCAAAGTATAAAGCGCAGGGCCTTCGAACTGTGTATGGTTTTCCACAAGCTCTGGAACCTTAAGCGCAGCTGAAACTTCCCATGGAATTGTTGTTCCATCAATCACACCTTTTGACAGTGCTTCTGCAACCGCTGGAACGGGCATCCCAACAGGTGTTGCGCCAACGCGTGTCAGCAGATCATTCACCAAGCGTGATCCGCCGCGAATTTTCATACCCTCTAGGTCCGCAGGTGTTTCAACTGGATCGGCCGTGTGGAACATACCAGGGCCATGCACCCAAGTGCCTAGCATTTTTAGGTCTTTGGTTTCGCCGTCTTTCATGTGGCGTTCGTGCATTTTCCAGAACGCGTATGATGCCGCATCTGCATCCTCTACCATGAACGGCAATTCAAATACCTCTGTCGTTGGATAGCGGCCTGGTGTGTACCCGACAACAACCCAACCGATATCAACGATCCCGTCTTGAACATGGTCGATCAATTCAGGGGGCGTCCCACCGAGTGACATAGTTGCATAACGTTCAATTTTGATACGACCATTTGAGTTGCGCTCAAGGTTGTTCGCCCAAACGTCCAGAATTTCAACGGGCACGTTTGCGCCAGCTGGTAGAAAGTGCTCAAGCTTTAGTGTGACTTCCTCAGCGACAGCAGCGCCTGCTGCAACAACAGCAAGTGCTGCTCCGCTCATCAGTCCAAGAAAGTTCTTGCGTGTGTACATTTTATTTCCTCCCTAACATAAGTCACGACCGTTTTTACGTGTAATTGTGCAGGTGAACGGTCAAACTAAAAATAAATATGAAACATAACAATCTCTTTGTCACTATCTTTTCTGATACCAAAGAAATGTAGGCGCTAAATCGCAATTTTATCAATCTAATCTGATAGGTAGATTAATTGGACCTCTGAAACCAAAACCGCGCCAATTCACGGCTGGGGGGTCTTCTAGCCGCATATTTGGGAATCTTTCAAACATTTTGGGCAAAAGAATTCCGGCAACAGTAAGACGCGCAATATGCATGCCCATACAATGGTGCGGGCCGCTGCCAAAACTTTGATGTGGGGCCGATTTGCGAAACACGTTATATTCGTGCCCGTTCTCAAAAACATCCTCATCATGATTTGCCGATGCCTGACAAACCATGACAATTGTGCCTTTCGGAATGTCGATATCTTGGATCATTGTATCGTCTTTTGCGACACGGCCGCTGACTTGAATTGGGGCGACCCAGCGCACGCCTTCTTGAAAGGCAAGCTCCCAGTTTTCTGTCTTGCGAATATGCTCAAGTTGATCTGGGTTTGTCAGTAATCCATACAAAATTGTCAAAAGCGCATCGCGCGGTTCATTAATTCCGCCACCGATTGCGATTTTGATATTTGCTATGATTTGGGAATATTCAATTGGTTCATCCACATTGATCATCATAGACAGCGCGGATGGATCGGGATTGGCACGCAGGCGATCTTCGTTAGAACGAATGCAATCATTGATTTCAATATTCGCCTGTGCCGCGCGCGCAAATGGTTCATCAAAATACCCGAAATTACCAGCCCCATCAATCAAGGCCTGTGACCAACGTTGTAATTCTTCGTCTGTGGCGTTGGGGATGCCCATCATTTCGCCCAACATTTTTGCCGCGATCGGACCAGCAAGCGTTGGAAAAAGATCTATCACCTCTCCTTTCGGCAGGCGGTCCAAATATTCATCAGCCAATTTTTCGTACATCGGCAACCAGTGACTTTTGATATACTTGGGGGCAAATGTGGGCATCATCGCGTTTCGTTCACGCAGATGCGCATCACCATCTTTGCGCATCAGAGTGTGGGCTTCAAACGCTCTTTCCATCGGTGTTGTAGGGTCATTTGAACTGAACAGAGCGGGGTTATCTTTGATTGCGCGCGTATCTATGGCCTTAGTTATCAGGGTACGGTTCAACGCAGGTGCAAACATCACAGGTGCCTCTGCCCGTAGTCGCCGATAAACAGGATAAGGGTTTATCGTCATATCTTTGACTTGGATGGTCGGATCACTCGGGGCAGTTGGCATCACGAAACCTATGCTTTGTTTGTAAGACGTCTGCGTAATAAAATGTTATATTTCATAAATAATCAATACTTAGGTTTGCTCTGAATAGTCTTGCACCTTGCAAAAACACGGCTAACGTACGGCTGTTCAGATTGGGGAAAACGTTATGGCCTATATGATCGACGGATTACAGTACGCGAACTGGTCCGAAAAAATATTCAAGGAAATGCGTACGGGTGAAGTGGACGCGGTTCACGTTACGATCACCTATCATGAAAACTTCCGCGAAACAGTGCATAATATTGAACGCTGGAATCGATGGTTTGAAC
>JAKMGV010000273.1 GCA_022424725.1 Paracoccaceae bacterium | reverse complement strand
TGTTATAGTTTCGTGACACTTTCCCCCAATACCAGTATGTAGGGGCCACCCACGAAATGGAATCGGAGTTTCCTGACTTGTCTTGCAAGCAAATGCCCCCCGCTCACCCGTTTGATGACGACAAACTAAAAGAAGAATGTGGTGTGTTTGGCGTGATCGGTGTTGCCGACGCTGCAAACTTTGTGGCGCTTGGACTGCACGCGCTGCAGCATCGCGGACAAGAGGCCGGTGGCATTGTGGCGTATGACCCAGATGCAGGGTTCAATTCGGCCCGACGCTTTGGATATGTGCGCGATAATTTTACATCCCAATCCCTGATGCAAACCCTTCCTGGGGAGCTTTCAATCGGGCATGTGCGCTATTCCACCGCCGGGTCCAAGGCCGCCGCGATCCGCGATGTGCAACCGTTTTTTGGCGAATTTGCCATGGGTGGGGCAGCGCTTGCGCACAACGGGAACCTGACAAATGCGGATGCATTGCGCCGTGAATTGATTGAGCGCGGTTCAATTTTCCAAAGCTCTTCCGACAGTGAATGCATCATCCACCTGATGGCACGCTCCCTTCAGCGCAACATCCCCGAACGCATGGAAGACGCGCTGCGCCGTGTCGAAGGTGCCTTTTCAGTGGTTGCGATGACCCGCACCAAATTGATCGGTGTGCGTGATCCATTGGGTGTGCGCCCGCTTGTTATCGGCAAGGTTGGCGATGGCTATGCGCTCAGCTCGGAAACATGTGCCTTGGACATCATTGGTGCGGAATTCGTACGCGAGGTTCAGCCAGGTGAAATGGTGGTGATCACCGACAAAGGGATCGACAGCAATTTCCCATTCCGCAAACAGGACCCACGTTTCTGTATTTTTGAACACGTCTATTTTTCCCGTCCTGACAGCATCATTGGCGGGCGTTCGGTTTATGAAACACGCCGTCAAATCGGCGTGGAATTGGCCAAGGAAAGCCCCATTGAGGCCGACTTGGTCTGTGCCGTTCCTGACAGTGGAACACCCGCAGCAATTGGGTTTTCACAGGAATCTGGTATTCCCTTTGCCATGGGGATCATTCGGAACCAATATATGGGACGCACCTTTATTGAACCAACCGAGCAGATCCGAAACATGGGTGTGCGCCTAAAACTAAACGTCAATCGTGCGTTGGTTAAAGGGAAGCGTATCATTCTGGTGGATGACTCTGTGGTTCGAGGAACAACATCACGCAAGATCAAAGAAATGATCCTGGATGCAGGTGCAGCCGAGGTGCATTTCCGCATTGCCTCGCCCCCAACCGCATGGCCTTGTTTTTATGGTGTGGACACGCCGCAGCGCGAAAAATTGCTGGCGGCTACCATGTCCGAAGAAGAGATGCGCGACCATCTGGCTGTTGATAGCCTGAAATTCATTTCCTTGGACGGCCTTTATCGGGCGGTCGGGGAACAAAATGGGCGCAATGCATCTTGTCCTCAATATTGTGATGCCTGCTTCTCGGGGGAATACCCAGTCGCACCATCAGATATGATTGAAAAGGGATTTGCGGTTAAGGCCGCTGAGTGACGCTTTTAAATAAATTCACCCAAAAATCCAACGATCCCCCGCCTGCGTTTTCAGAAACGCCTGAACCCGATATGCGTTGGATTGACCTGTTAAAGGGGGAACGCACCTGCCCATGCTGAAACACACCGCTGCTTGATCTTTTGTCTTTAGCCTATTCTGCGCCCGAGGAATGGGAAGACAAAAACACATCCCAAGACAATGACGTGTTCCACACAGCGACAGGCGATATCCTGACCCATGATTTTTGTCGCATTCAAGACCGCCATTTTGTCCGCACCGTGATGTTATTGCCCTTTCACGATATTGAAGGCTGCCAGCTTTTGGGCATCTGGGTGCATTTGGATAAACCCAGTTTTGATCTATTTTACGAAACGTATCCCAGCGGCGAACAAGGGGCGATGGACATGCAATTTGGATGAATTGCGAACATCATCTCAGGCTATCCAGGACCGCATGCCTGCTGCATTCAACCGCGCGACGGGTTTCAGCGTCCCATCACACACGCCGCATTAGAGGAAGATGCTCTTTATGGTCTGCAACTGGATGGTATGACCTATGAAATGCTGATCGCAATGCTTGAGGAATATGGTCACACGGGCCTCTCTGATCAGACAGGTTGACATCAAAACGCTTTTCTTGCAAACGCGCTGCTATGGATCAAAAAATTGCACTTATCACCGGCGCTTCGCGTGGTCTTGGCGCTGCTTTGGCAGAGGCGCTTGCCCCCTCTCATCACGTAATTGCTGTTGCACGCACAACAGGTGCGCTTGAAGAACTTGATGATCGGATCAAGGCCAAAGGCGGACAGGCCACATTGGCACCAATGGACGTCAATAATGCAGATGCAATGGCGCATTTGTGCCGTTCCATTTTTGATCGCTGGGGCAAAGTAGATTTTTGGGCGCATACGGCAGTGCACGCGGCCCCAATCGGACCTACGGCAACAATGGATGAAAAAGATTGGGAAAAATCTATTCAACTGAACGTAAAGACCACAGGTATCTTGATCCCCTATGTGACACCTTTGCTAGGGGCAAATGGTTGGGCCATGTTCTTTGATGACACGCATGCAGGGGAAAAGTTTTTTGGCGCATATGGTG
>JAKMGV010000272.1 GCA_022424725.1 Paracoccaceae bacterium | reverse complement strand
AATGCACGCGGTACAACAGTGATGTCAGCGCCTGACGAGAAGATCGTCAAGAGCATGATGCCGTACGCACGCTAAGGAAGGAATAACACATGTCACGCGTAAAAACAGGTCCAGTTACCCATCGTCGTCACAAGAAAATTCTTGACCAAGCCAAAGGTTATTATGGCCGTCGCAAGAGCACATTCAAAGTTGCTGCACAAGCCGTAGACAAAGCGAACCAATACGCAACACGCGACCGTCATAATCGCAAGCGTAATTTCCGCAGCCTATGGATTCAGCGTATCAATGCAGCCGTGCGCGCGCATGATGAGGCATTGACATACAGCCGTTTCATTAATGGTCTATCGCTTGCGGGTATCGAAGTTGACCGCAAAGTATTGGCAGACCTTGCCGTACACGAGCCAGAGGCATTTGGCGCGATCGTGGATCAAGCCAAGGCAGCACTCGCGGCATAAGCCAAGGCGATAACAGACATTCCAAAGGCCGCGCAGATGCGCGGCCTTTTCTTTTTCTAACGCGTGTGCCTGATGCGCTGGGCAAATACCTTGCACTGATCTGTGAATATGATAGCAGGGTCGGGCATCCAAAATAGGGGATATCGATGGACGATTTGCGCCAAAAATACCTAGACGCCATTTCGAACGCAGCCAACGAAGCAGCACTTGAGGAAACCCGCCTTGCCGCCGTTGGCAAAAAGGGCGAGGTCAGCCTAAAAATGCGTGAATTGGGTAAAATGACCCCAGAGGAACGTCAGGTTGCAGGGCCCGCGTTGAATGCCCTAAAGGATGAAATCAACAGCGCCCTTGCCGCGAAAAAGGCGGCCCTTGCCGATGCGGCACTAAATGAACGTTTGCAAAGCGAATGGTTGGATGTGACCCTCCCATCCCGCGGACGCGGAAAGGGCACAATTCATCCGATTTCCCAAGTAACCGAGGAGGTCACCGCAATTTTCGCCGACATGGGTTTTGGTGTGGCCGAGGGTCCGCGTATTGATACCGATTGGTATAACTTTGATGCGCTGAATATTCCGGGCCACCACCCTGCGCGGGCGGAAATGGACACATTCTATATGCACCGTGCCGAGGGCGATGATCGCCCGCCGCATGTGCTTCGCACGCACACCAGCCCCGTGCAAATCCGCACGATGGAAAAAACAGGTGCGCCTGTGCGCGTCATTTGCCCCGGCGGTGTGTATCGCGCGGATTATGACCAAACTCACACTCCCATGTTTCATCAGGTCGAGGGCCTTGCGATTGATAAAGATATCTCAATGGCGAACCTGAAATGGGTTTTGGAAGAATTTGTCAAAGCCTATTTCGAGGTGGACGATGTGGAACTGCGTTTTCGTGCATCACACTTCCCCTTCACCGAACCTTCGGCCGAGGTGGACATTCGTTGTTCATGGGCGGGTGGCCAGTTGAAAGTGGGCGAAGGCGATGATTGGCTGGAAATCCTTGGCTCTGGTATGGTTCATCCCAAGGTGCTGCAGGCAGGTGGAATTGATCCAAATGAATGGCAGGGCTTTGCCTTTGGCATGGGGATCGACCGTATCGCCATGTTGAAATATGGTATCCCAGATTTGCGCGCCTTCTTTGACAGTGATCTGCGTTGGTTGCGCCACTATGGATTCAGCGCGCTTGATATGCCATCAATTCACGCGGGTCTTAGTCGGTAACTCATTTTGACTTCACTCTTGATCATAGAAGCCAATACACCTGACATGGTGGCACGGGGACGCCGTGGTGCTGAGGGGTTTGAACAGGCCTTTCAACACCTTGCGCCCGATGCGGATGTGCGTGTGGTCAATCCCTATGCAGGTGCGTTGAACGCGGATGAATTCGCGGGTGTTGACGGTGTGGTCTTTACAGGGTCTGGCGTTTCTTGGTCCACCGATGTGCCCGAGGCGGCGTGTCAGCGTGCCGCCATGGAATTGGCCTTTGACGCGGGGTTGCCCAGTTGGGGCAGTTGCAATGGTATGCAATTGGCAGCTGTGGTTTTGGGTGGGCAGGTGGCCGCGTCGCCCAACGGATTAGAGGTTGGCGTTGCGCGGGAAACGCGCCTGACGCCCGCGGGCCAAACCCATCCGCAGTTCAAATCACGGACCGCTGTTTTCGCTGTTCCATGCATACATCGGGATGAGGTTTCGCGCCTGCCGACCGGGGCGGTTAAATTGGCGGAAAACGATCATTCCGAAAATCAAGCGTTTTCTTATGATCAGGGGGGCGTATCGTTCTGGGGTGCGCAATATCATCCTGAATTGCGCACAACGCATGTGGCCTATTACCTAGAAGATGGGGATAGCATTTTCGCGGGTAAATCGGCCCTAATTGCGGATTTAAATGATGCGGAAACTGATGCGCAGGCCGCTGCGCGGTTGGGGACATCACCAGATGCGTTGACGGTATCCCACCGCACAATCGAACTTGCCAATTGGTTGGCACATGTAAAACAGCACGCGGATCGCACGCGGCAACAATGATGGAATAAGACGATGAAATTCACACTCTCTTGGCTGAAAGACCATCTGGAAACGAACGCATCCCTTGATGATATTCTGTATGCTTTGACAGATTTGGGGCTTGAGGTGGAAGGCGTTGAAAACCCTGCCGAGCGATTGGCAGAGTTTACCATCGGCAAAGTTGTGCATGC
>JAKMGV010000087.1 GCA_022424725.1 Paracoccaceae bacterium | reverse complement strand
TGGGGCTTGGCATCGGATGTTGATAACAACCGAACAAAATGGATTATCTTGGGAATGCTAATACTCGCACTTGGTGCGAACTTGGCCACAGTTAGCTTGAGTATTTTTTCAACCAATTACACAACGGCATTCGTCCTATCAGTTATCGCTTACGCGTTAATTGGTGTTGGAGTTGGTGCATCTGGTACATCGCTCTTGGCCCTGATGGCGAAACATACCCTTGAACGT
Source organism: Paracoccaceae bacterium (assembly GCA_022424725.1). GTDB lineage: Bacteria > Pseudomonadota > Alphaproteobacteria > Rhodobacterales > Rhodobacteraceae > HIMB11. The sequence goes on along the minus strand of JAKMGV010000087.1, from coordinate 6,841 downwards.
CGACGCCCAGCGGCCGCAATGATCACTTGGCTCATGATGATTTTTGGTATTGCGATGACCGCGGGGTTGGTGGGACAATTGATTGCACCATACAGCCACGCAAGGTTAACAAATGTCGTATTAGGACTAACCGCGATCACAATCGGCCTGACTTGTTTGGCAACTTGGCGCATCGAACGTGGCTTGGTGTCCGTTCAAAAAACCCAGCAATCACCAACATCATTGGTTAGCGAACTGAAAGATGTTTGGGCACATGACGAAACACGCAAGTTTACGGTCTTTGTTTTTCTGTCCATGACCGCATATTTTATGCAGGAATTAATCCTAGAACCCTATGCCGGTTTGGTGTTTGCATACACACCTAGTCAAACAACCTCGCTCTCTGGTTTGCAGAATGCAGGCGTATTTTGCGGCATGCTTTGCGTTGGCATTTTAGCGAGCGGGTTGAAAATTGGCACCATGCGCGCTTGGGTGCAACTGGGCTGCGTGGGTTCCGCATTCATGCTGACCGCGATTATGACTCTTGGACAAATGCCACTGACGATACCATTGGAGTTTGCAGTCGTTGGCTTGGGTATATTCAATGGCATGTTCGCCGTTGCCGCAATTGGATCAATGATGACATTGGCAGGTGATGGCAAGAAAGAACGCGAAGGGACACGCATGGGACTTTGGGGCGCTGCGCAGGCAATCGCCGCAGGTTTCGGTGGCCTTCTTGGAACAATGCTCGTGGACATGATGCGGTTGGGCGGGCTCGGCGTTGCAAATGCCTATGGTGCGGTTTTCACATTCGAAGCCGCTTTGTTTGTATGGGCTGCATTGATCGCAAGCTCATCCATCATCAACCGAACACATAAAGAATCTGAATTACCACTGACTGGGAGGTTAGAAAATGTATGACGTACTTGTCGTCGGGGGTGGCCCATGCGGGGCAAGCGCCGCAGAAGATTTAGCGAAAGCGGGGTATTCTGTTGCCTTGCTTGATCGACCAGGACGGATCAAACCATGTGGTGGCGCAATCCCACCTATTCTAATTCGCGAGTTTGACATTCCAGATCACCTGTTAAAGGCCAAAATTGTAACTGCCCGTATGGTTTCGCCAACAAAACGCAGTGTTGATATTCCCATTGAAAACGGTTTCGTCGGCATGGTCGATCGTGAAGAATTTGACGAATTTTTGCGCGACCGGGCCCAAGATCGGGGTGTTACACTCTATCGCGGAACATTTGAAAAGGTTGACCGCACATCTGGCTATCCTGTCATTGAATATTTTAGCCATGATACAAAACGGCAGGAACATATTTCCGCCAAACTGATCATTGGTGCGGATGGTGCACGCAGCAAAGTTGCCAAAGCCGAAGTTCCAGGTGCCGAAAAAATCCCATATGTCATTGCCTATCATGAAATCATAAACGCCCCGGAAAGTGGCGCAAACTATCAGGGACACCGTTGTGACGTCATTTATGACGGCGCTGTTTCACCTGATTTTTATGGATGGGTATTCCCGCACGGCAAAACCGTGTCCGTCGGCATGGGAACAGGTGTCAGTGGCTTTGACCTGAAAAAGGCGACAGCGGACCTAAGAGAAGCTTCTGGGTTAAATGAGTGTGAAACAATCCGAAAAGAAGGTGCACCCATTCCACTAAAACCACTTAAAAAATGGGATAATGATCACGATGTTGTTCTGGCTGGTGACGCAGCAGGCGTTGTGGCACCTAGTTCGGGAGAGGGAATTTACTATGCCATGTGCTCGGGTCGTCAAGCGGCACATGCCGTTGCCGAGACGCTTCGCACAAATAACCCCAAACGTTTACGCTTAGCGCGCAAACACTTTGTCAGACAACACGGCACAGTATTCCGCGTGCTTGAGGCAATGCAAAACGCGTATTACAAAACAGACTCTCGCCGAGAACGATTTGTATCGCTGTGCCACGACGTCGATGTCCAGACCATGACGTTTGATGCCTATATGAACAAAAAACTGGGTAAAGCGAGACCACTTGCACACTTGAAGATTTCATTTAAGAACCTGATGCACCTGACTGGACTCGTATCGGAGGAGTTCACATGACAATCTATATCCCCGCCTGGCAAAATGGGACGCTACAACCCGTTGAAAAACTTGAAGTGCACAAATTAGGCCTTCGGCACAAAGCCGTTTCAGTTTTTGTATTTTACCAAGGTCAACTTTTGATCCAACAACGGGCGATGTCAAAATATCATTCACCTGGGTTATGGGCCAATACCTGTTGTACGCACCCAGAATGGGACGAAGATGATTTTGCCTGTGCGCATCGCAGGCTGGAGGATGAACTTGGCATACGGGATATGACCCTTTTGCCCGCTGGTGAACTTGAATATCGCGCCACTGTAGGGGGCGATTTAATCGAACATGAGGTCGTCCAAACATTCGTCGCACTATGCGAACACGAACCAAGCGTTTCACCTAATCCAGATGAAGTCATGGCACACAAATGGGTTGATCCAATCACATTAGAGCGATTGATCGCAACTGCGCCTGATCAGCACACAGAATGGCTTAAAATCTACTTCCGTGAACACTTTGACGCATTGTTCGCCAAAGGCTTCAAAGAAGCTGTGACTTAATTCTGGGTCGTCATGTAAAATGCAGCGAATAGCCCAACGACTATGAGGAATAATTTTGCATATACTGCCGCTGTTTCAAAAGCCTTGCTATCCGAATACGTCAAGATTGACGCACCTGCTGCATAGGACTGTGCCGAGCTTGCACGCTTTTGCTCTTCGATCTCTTTAATTGCGGATTTGTACCGTGCTTTCATCTCTGTTTTTGTCATATCAAACTCTCCATCTCCGGATGTGAAATGTGGCGTGGTTTGGTAAAGTCAATTCCGATCTTTAGGTGAATAAGCAGATGCCTGAAAAAGTATTATATGTCGCAGGAGCAACAGGTTACATCGGTCGTGAGGTTGTGAGATGCGCACTGGAACTTGGGTATACGGTGCATGCCTCTGTGCGCCCTAATTCAGAGACAGCGATGCCGCAAAATGATCGGTTGATACTCGATATACTTCAGACTGAAAGAGATAAAACAGTATTCAATATCCCAATGGGTGCATCAGTGATTTCCTGTATTTCCAGTAGAACAGGAACAGCCACGGATGCGCACAACATTGATTATCAAATGAATATGTCCTTAATGAATTGTGCACGGTCCAGCGATACCAAGGTTTTTCTGATGTTATCTGCAATCTGCGTCCAAAAACCAAAGCTCGCATTTCAGCATGCAAAGTTAAAATTCGAAGGTGCCCTTCAAACATCGGGACTAAATTATTCAATTGTACGTCCGACTGCGTATTTCAAATCGCTGACTGGTCAGGTTCAACGTGTGAAACAAAATCGGCCCTTTCTCTTTTTCGGAGATGGCACCGAAACAGCGTGCACACCGATTTCAAAACGTGATCTGGCAGAGTTCATGTTGGACACAGTTCAAGAACCCGCTTCATGGAACAAAATTCTACCAATCGGCGGGCCACAACCTGCGCTAACGCCCGCCGATATGGCGGCAATTATTTCTGAAATCTATAACAAGCCGACTTTGTCAAGATCAGTTTCACCTAAAATATTTGATGTTTTACGCACACTCATCGCCCCGCTCCGACCAATTAGTCAATGGGCGCGTGAAAAATCAGAGTTGATGAATATTGGGAAATATTATGCAACTGAATCAATGTTGGTTTGGGACGCGGCAAGTGGTCACTACGACGCCAAACGCACGCCAAGCACGGGCCAAGATACATTTTATGATCATGTATTGAAAATGCGTGAAACTGAATCTGTGGAAACAGTGGATAATGACACACGCCTATTCTAAGGTAGCAAAGACAGAGGATCACTTAGCCATTGCCAGCGTTTGATTATAGCCAACTTCCCATTTTGATTAGTCTGATCGCAATTCTGATCGGTCTAACACTGCGTGGTCTATGGCTATGGACATCGCTGACCTTCGCAGTATTGTTTTTATATGTCTTTGATCGCGACAGCATCGTAACGCTGGTAATTTACTTGTTGACCGCTTCTTTGTTGATCCAAGGCTATATTCAGATCAAACGCGGATATCAGAACTCTCAACAACTTGGCAAAACTGACAAATTCACCTTTGCTGTAGATGGGAATAATCTGCTTGGACTGGTCGACTGGGAATTGGATCGGTTTTTAGAATTCATACATGAACTCGAACGTGATGGCCTAAAGACCCATTTATTTTTCGACTACAGTATACGTCGCACTTTGAAAGAAAATGATCTTATGATCGCCAACGAAACGGTCCCGATGGCGGTGTGCCGCGTGATGGGCCGTGATCGATCAAACGTCACCGTTTCAAAAAAGGGATACGGCGCGGATGCATTGCTTATTCGATATGCGGACCGCGAGAGGATAACCGTTCTTAGCAACGATAAATTCAACAAACCCAATGAAGATCGCTTTATTCAACAAGCGGTCCGAAGGTTGGAACGTCAAAACTTAATTCGACGCGTGGATCTCGTCGAAAATACACTCACAATAATGTAGAATACCTGCGCCACCTGTGGGCGCGACAACGAAGGAACGAAACCAAATGACAACCGATTTTACAGAAGAAAAACAACTCGCCAGCGGCTGGTTTCGCTCTTTAAGAGATCAAATTGTTGCGGCATTTGAAGAGCTAGAGGAAACACATACCGAAGGTCCGTTTAACGATCTTGCCCCTAAAAAATTCGAAGTCAAAACAACCAGACGAACCAGCGATGACGGCAGTGATGCGGGTGGCGGCTTAATGAGTGTTATGCGGGGCGGCCGTGTATTTGAAAAAGTGGGCGTCAATGTATCAACGGTTTTTGGGACATTGGGAAAAGAGGCGCAGATAGCGATGGCCGCACGCAAAAACACTCCCGAAATGAAAACAGACCCACGGTTTTGGGCAAGTGGTATTAGTCTTGTCGCGCACATGCGGAACCCCAAATGCCCCGCAGTGCACATGAACACGCGGATGTTTTGGACGCCTCATGCGTGGTGGTTTGGCGGTGGTTCAGATTTGAACCCTTGTATCGAGTTTGACGAAGACACCCAGCATTTTCACGATCAACAAAAGCTGCATTTGGATCCACATGGCGCGGATTTGTATCCTGAATTAAAAGCCTGGGCCGATGAATATTTTTATATTCCACACCGTCACCGTGCACGTGGTGTGGGTGGCATTTTTATGGATGATCGTTGTACCGGTGATTGGCAGTCTGACTTTCAATTAACCCAAGATATCGGTCGTGCATTCTTACCTGCTTATGTTCCACTCGTAGAAAAACGTCGCGTCGAAAACTTTGATGAGGCTGACAAAGATACCCAACTGGTTCACCGCGGACTTTATGCGGAATATAACCTTGTCTATGATCGTGGAACAAAATTCGGGTTGGCGACAGGTCACGACGCTGATGCTGTCCTGATGAGTCTCCCACCCTTGGCAAAATGGGTTTAATTGGATGGATATACTTGATCAACTGCGCGAAATCGTTGGACAAACACATGTTTTGAACGGGGATGACGCAGAACGTTACAGCGCAGATTGGTTGAAACAATATCATTGGACACCGCTCGCCGTTGTGCGCCCTAGCAGCACGGAAGAGGTAGCACGTGTTGTAGAATTCGCGGATCAAAACAAACTATCGATTGTGCCGATGGGCGGAAACACGGGCCTTACCGGGGCGACACGCGCCCAAGACTGCATTGTGATCAGTCTAGAACGCATGTCCAAGATCCGCAAAATTCGCAAAGATGCCAAAATAGCGATCGTGGAAGCGGGGGCGATATTATCCAACGTTCACAGCGCTGTGGACGATCATCACCTTGTTTTTCCTTTGACATTCGGTGCCAAGGGTTCTGCAACCATTGGTGGTGTGATCGGCACGAATGCGGGTGGGTCGAATGTTCTACGTTACGGCAATACCCGTGATCTGATTTTAGGATTAGAGGTCGTCACACCCTCGGGTCAAGTGATGGATTTAATGTCAGAACTGCACAAGGATAATTCTGGCTATAACCTTCGCAACCTGATCATTGGGGCCGAGGGGAGTCTCGGGATTGTAACCGCCGCCGTTTTGAAATTGGCAACAAAACCACGTGCATACGCAACGGCAATGGTCGCGGTACGTTCTCTGGCGGATGCGCTTAGATTGCTTAATGATCTACAGGCGAACACAGGTGGCGCTGTCGAAGCGTTTGAATACATGCCAAAGGCATACATTGACCGACACCTAGAAAAAATTCCGGGCTCGCGCGCGCCATTTGACGACAGCCATGAGATCAACATCATGGTCGAAGTAGGGACTACCATCCCAGCAATGGCAAAATCGGATGATAAAGGACAAACAATTATCGTTTCAGAATTACAATCAATCCTCGAAAGCATGTTCGAAGATGGCGCTGTGATTGATGCCGTCGTTGCACAAAATGAAGCACAACGACGCGAAATGTGGGAACGACGCGAAGCTGCGGCTGAGCTCACACTTACTTTGCCCAATCTGATCAATAACGATGTCGCAGTACCGCTGGACCAAGTTGAAAACTTCCTTGTCGTTGCTGATAAAAAAGTTGCAAGCGTCGATGCAGCGGCTCGCACATTTGTGGTTGCACATTTAGGGGATGGAAATATTCATTACTCTGTTTCAGCGTCACGAAACGACCCAGATCTAAAAGATGCGATCATGGAGGCGGTTGAAGATGTCGTGTTGGAGTTCAAAGGCAGCTTTTCTGCAGAACATGGAATTGGAACATCAAAACTATCTTCAATGCGCCGACGCAAAGATGCCGTATCAATTGAAATGATGCG
>JAKMGV010000271.1 GCA_022424725.1 Paracoccaceae bacterium | reverse complement strand
ATCTGGAAACGAACGCATCCCTTGATGATATTCTGTATGCTTTGACAGATTTGGGGCTTGAGGTGGAAGGCGTTGAAAACCCTGCCGAGCGATTGGCAGAGTTTACCATCGGCAAAGTTGTGCATGCAGAAAAACACCCGGACGCGGATAAACTGCGCGTCTGTCAGGTGGAAACCGACGCGGGCAAAACACAGATCATTTGTGGTGCGCCAAATGCACGTGAAGGCATCACAGTTGTTGTTGCAAAACCTGGTGTCTATGTGCCCGGTATTGATACGACCATTGGTGTTGGCAAAATCCGCGGCATCGAAAGCTATGGCATGATGTGTTCCGAGCGCGAGATGGAGCTTTCGGACGAACATGATGGCATCATTGAATTGCCATCGGGTGAGGTGGGCGATCGCTTTGTCGATTGGTTGGCCGAAAACGATCCTGCCAAGGTGGATACAGTCATCGAAATCGCGATCACGCCAAACCGCCCCGATGCTTTGGGTGTCCGCGGGATCGCGCGGGATCTGGCGGCCCGTGGCTTGGGCACGTTAAAAGTGCGGGATACTAACCCGATCAAGGGGACATTCCCATGCCCGATCAGCGTGTCGATTGATGAGGATACTTTGGAACAGGCGCCCGTCTTTTACGGGCGTGTGGTGCGCGGCGTCAAAAACGGCCCCAGCCCCGCATGGTTACAAGACTGCCTAAAGGCGATTGGTCTGCGTCCGATTTCCACATTGGTCGATATCACCAACTTCTTTACCTATGATCGCAATCGTCCGTTGCACGTCTTTGACGCAGATAAGGTTGCTGGAAATGCCTTGCGCGTGCACCGCGCGGCAGGGGGCGAAACGTTCAAGGCACTGGATGAAAAAGAATATACGTTGATCGAAGGGATGACCGCGATTTCGGATGAAAATGGTGTCGAAAGCCTGGCTGGTATTATGGGTGGTGAACATTCAGGATGTACCGATGAGACAATAAATGTGTTTATCGAGGCTGCGTTTTTTGATCCCGTGCGGACGGCATACACGGGCCGTGCATTAAAAATCCATTCAGATGCACGCTACCGTTTTGAGCGTGGAATTGATCCTGCATGGACCCCAACCGGTTTGGATCATGCAACGCAAATGGTTTTGGATTTGTGCGGTGGCGAGGCATCGGATGTGGTGATCGCTGGTGCGATACCTGATCATTCACGTGCCTATCGCTTGGATACAGATCGTGTGCAATCCTTGGTCGGTATGGAAATTCCTGCAGAAGAGCAGCGCAAGACACTAATCGCACTGGGTTTCGAATTGGATGGGGATATGGCCCATGTTCCAAGCTGGCGTCCCGATGTGTTGGGCGAGGCGGATTTGGTAGAAGAGGTTGCGCGTGTCGCATCGCTGACCAAGCTGCAGGGGAAACCATTGCCGCGCACCACAACAGGTGTGCCCAAGGCGATCCTGACGCCTATGCAGAAACGCGAACAAATTGCGCGCCGCACGATGGCGTCGCTTGGGTATAACGAATGTGTGACCTATAGCTTTATTGATCGCAAATCTGCCGAACTCTTTGGCGGAGGGGAGGATGCAACGATGCTGGAAAACCCAATTTCCAGCGATATGAGCCATATGCGCTCCGATCTTCTGGCGGGCCTATTGCAGGCAGCACAGCGCAACCAGGCGCGTGGATTTTCCGATATGGCCCTGTTCGAGGTTGGCCCCGCATTCCATGGTGGCGAACCAGAGGAACAAAACCTGCAGGTTGCGGGGCTTTTGGTTGGTCGCACAGGTCCGAAGGATGTCCATGGGTCCAGTCGCAGTGTAGATTTGTTTGATGCCAAGGCAGATGTTGAGGCAGTATTGGCAGCACTGGGTGCACCAGCCAAGGTTCAAATTTTGCGCGACGGGGCAAATTGGTGGCATCCGGGTCGTCATGGCCGTATATGCCTTGGGCCCAAGAAAATGCTGGCAGTTTTTGGTGAAGTGCATCCGAAAACATTGGCTGAAATGGATGTCAAAGGACCTGCAGTGGCCTTTACCATTTGGCCTGCGGAAATCCCAATGCCCCGCAATGCATCGGCCACGCGCCCTGCGCTGCATTTGAATGATTTACAAGCGGTTGAACGTGATTTTGCCTTTGTTGTTGATACCAATGTCGAGGCACTGGCCCTAGTGAACGCCGCGGCTGGCGCGGATAAGGCATTGATCGAAAACGTACATGTGTTCGATGAATTCATCGGCGGATCACTAGGTGAAGGTAAAAAATCACTCGCGATTACTGTACGCCTGCAACCGACAGATGCTACACTGACCGAAAAAGACATCGAAGCCACCTCTGCTAAGATTGTCGAAAAGGTTGTGAAAGCAACGGGTGGTAGCTTGCGCGGTTAATTTTCCGCAGTTTCGCCAAATGATTGAAAAGCGGCGTGTTTTTCGCGTCGCTTTTTTTTGATATTCACTCAATTGTGATATGTAATTGGAAAAATTCCCATGATGTTTGTGTTGTCTATCGCTAAAGCTAGGGTATGGATGCAGTCCTGAGGGTACTCAGTGTACAGGTAGGGACAAACAAATGTTACAAGAATTCAAGGATTTCATCGCCAAGGGCAATGTCATGGATATGGCCGTTGGGATCATTATTGGTGCGGCGTTTACAGCGATTGTGAAATCAATGGTGGGGG
>JAKMGV010000017.1 GCA_022424725.1 Paracoccaceae bacterium | reverse complement strand
TTTCGATTTTGGTGTTAAAGGTCGTCGCTTTCCAATCGGCGGCGGGGCCGCGATGCCAATGGGGCACAAACCACCACCGCGCCGCGTCTGCACGCAAGATATCATTGTGCATATAGGCCATGCTGACAGTTTGCGTGGGTTTGATATTGTGGCTGATGTTTCCCAGTACACCTTGCAAAATCGACAGCGCATCATGATAGGCCGCCCAGTTGCTATCCCCCAATATAAATCGTCCGCACATGTCCCCTCACGTCTTTGGGAAAAGTATTGAGGGCAAAACCTTGGGGATCAAGTGGTTAATGCGCAAGGCGCAGGATTTCATCCAGATCCACGTGCTGTTCCAAGTGTTCGGCCAATTGATCCAATGTGGTTTCAACATCTTGGCGATAGTTGCCCAATTCGGATTTTATGCCCAGTTGCGCCAAAAACGCGGCGCGAAAGGTGTCATTGCTGAACATGCCATGCAGATAACTGCCAATGATGCGCCCATCTGGGGACGTGGCCCCATCTGCGCGTCCGTCAATCGTGGCAAAGGGGCGGGCGCAATCTGGACCCGTGGTTTGGCCGATGTGGATTTCATATCCCTGAAATTCCAGATTGGTTGCATGGTGGTGTGCATTCACTTGGGTCAACACCTTGTTCGGGGTCATCACCGTATCGCTTTGCAATAATCCCAAACCCTGATCTGATCCTGCGGCTCCTTCGATCCCCTCGGGATCAGAAATTGTGCGGCCCAAAATTTGATACCCACCACAAATGCCCAAAACATATCCACCACGGCGCACATGCGCCTGCAAATCTATGTCCCACCCTTGTTCCCGCAAGTATCGTAAATCGCCGCGTGTTGATTTGCTGCCTGGGATAATCACCATATCGGCGTCCCCTGGGATAGCCTGACCCGCTTGTAACATGATCAGTTCAACGTTCGGCTCTTGGCCCAAGGGGTCCAGATCATCAAAATTGGCCATGCGTGACAGGCACAGGCAAACAATTTTTGCCGACCCTTTTTCACTGTGACGCAGGTCCATGGCATCCTCTGCAGGCAGTTTCCATGCATGTGGAAACCATGGAACCACCCCCAACCCCGGCCAGCCCGTGGTTGTTTTGATCAGGTCGTAGCCATCATCAAACAGGCTTGGATCGCCACGAAACATATTGATGAGAAACGCGCAAATCTTGCTGCGATCTGCATCATCCAGCACATTTTGCGTGCCCACAATTTGCGCAATAACACCGCCGCGATTGATATCGCCGCACAGCACCACGGGCACATCCGCCGCCTGTGCAAATCCCATGTTGGCAATGTCACCTTGGCGTAAGTTTACTTCGGCGGGGCTGCCTGCCCCTTCGACAAGGATCAGGTCATATTGAGATTTCAGGCGTTCAAAACTTTCGAGAACGGGCGCCATTAGTTTTGGTTTGACGGCGCTATATCCGCGCGCGGCCACAGTTGCGAACCGCTTTCCCTGAACCACAATTTGCGATCCTGTTTCGGTTTCAGGTTTCAACAAAACAGGGTTCATATCCGTGTGCGGCGCAAGCCCCGCGGCCCAAGCTTGCAATGCCTGCGCACGTCCGATTTCACCACCATCCACGGTCACCGCCGCATTGTTTGACATGTTTTGCGGTTTAAAGGGTGCCACGCGCAGGCCACGGTTTTTGAACGCGCGCGCGATCCCGGCGACCAACATGGATTTTCCCACATTGGACCCAGTACCCTGAAACATGATGGCGCGTGACATGTCGGATGCCTTTAAAATTCGACGCCCAATTGCGCCTTAATTCCATCGCGGAAGGGGTGTTTGATCAATTCCATTTCGGTGACCAAATCTGCGGCCTCGATCAGTTCAGGTTTTGCGTTGCGCCCTGTTAGGCAGACATGCGTCATTTTGGGTTTTTCTTCCAACAGGAAGGTCACAACCTCATCAATGTCCAAGTAATCATTGCGCAGGGCGATGTTGATTTCGTCTAGCAAAACAAATTGAATGCTCGGATCAAGGATCAGCGCCTTGGCCTGTTCCCAACCCGCTTGTGCGGCTGCGATATCACGTGCCTTGTCCTGTGTGTCCCATGTGAACCCTTCGCCTGATACGACGAATTTCACCTCATCCGCAAAACGTTCCGTCAACAGTTTACGCTCACCTGTCATCCAGCTGCCTTTGATGAATTGCACAACAGCGCAGGGCATTTCATGTGCGATGCAACGCAGAATCATCCCAAATCCAGAGGACGATTTTCCCTTCCCCTTGCCCGTATGCACCATAATCAGGCCTTTTTCTTCGGTCTTATCCGCCATCAGGCGGTCACGCGCGGCCTTGATTTTCTTCATTTTTTCGGTATGGCGCGCTTGTTCCTCGGCGCTGGGGGGTGTGACTGACATATTTGGTGTTTCCCACGTTGACTTTTGAAGGGGCGGGTGTGACATAAGCACCTGCTGGTGCCTGTTATGTAGGACAGGTGAAAAGGGAATGCGAGAGCACAAACGACTTTGTGTGAGCCGCAGCCGCCCTCGCGACCGTAAACCAAGCGCGTGTCCGCCACTGATCATGGATTGGGAAGGCCTCACGCAGGGGAAAACCCACTTGGCCAGCCGGGAGACCTGCCAGCCGACATAACCATCCGGGCGAGGTGATCCGGTGACTGGAACCTGCACTCTGTGCCGTCCCGTCATCCTATCCGCTTGCCCAACACAAAGGACACGAAACGTGACACAGAAAAACGTGGAAGTTTTGGTTTGCACAAAATGCCGCCGCGGCCTGCCCTTGGAAGAGGGGGAAACACGTCCCGGCCAACAGCTATTTGATAATCTGACGGCCCAGGGGGTGCCCGATGGCGTGACACTGAAATCTGTGGAATGCCTGTCCAATTGTTCGCAAGGCTGTTCCATGGTTTTGCGGGGCAGTGGAAAGTGGACCTATGTGTATGGAAACCTGCATGAAACGTCGCATTTGGATGCGATTGCCGAGGGCGTTGAACGCTATGCCCAAAGCGAAGATGGCATTGTGCCGTGGCGCGAACGCCCCGAGCATTTCCGAAAAAACTGTATCGCGCGCATTCCGCCGCTAGAGGACTAGACCTATGAGTGATCTGAACAAACTTCCTATTACTGTTATTACGGGCTTTTTGGGGTCTGGGAAAACGACGCTGATTTCTCATCTGATGCAAAATGCAGGTGGTCGTCGTTTGGCCGTGGTCGTGAACGAATTTGGCGATGTGGGCGTGGATGGCGAAATCCTGAAATCTTGCTCAATTCCAGATTGTCCTGCGGAAAATATTGTCGAATTGGCCAATGGGTGTATTTGCTGCACAGTGGCCGACGATTTTATCCCTACGATCGAGGCGTTAATGGCCCTAGACCCGCGCCCTGATCATATTTTGGTCGAAACATCTGGTTTGGCCCTGCCAAAGCCATTGTTAAAGGCCTTTGAATGGCCTGCGATCCGATCCAAGATCACGGTGGATGGTGTGATCGCCTTGGCCGATGCCGAGGCAGTGGCCTCGGGCCGTTTTGCACCAAATGTTGCGGCCGTTGATGCGCAACGCGCAGCAGATGACAGCATTGATCATGAAACACCCCTGTCAGAAGTGTTCGAAGATCAGATTTCATGTGCTGACCTAATCCTTTTGACCAAATGTGATTTGGCGGATGCTGATGCACGCGAAAAGGCCAAGGCCATCATCGCTGCTGAAGCACCGCGCAACCTGCCCGTGATCGAGGTAACAGATGGGCACGTGGATGCCCGCGTTGTTTTGGGGCTTGAGGCGGCAGCAGAAGATGATCTGGACGCACGTCCATCGCATCATGATGACCCCCATGATCACGATCACGAAGACTTCGAAAGCATCATCGTTGATATCCCTGAATTGTCCGATCCTGCCGAATTGACCGCACGCATTGAACGTTTGGCGAATGAGCTGAATATCCTGCGCGTCAAAGGCTATGCATCTGTCGCAGGCAAACCCATGCGCTTGCTGGTTCAGGCGGTGGGTGCGCGGGTGCGTTCACAATTTGATCGCCCATGGAGCCCATCCGAAAACCGTCAGGGGCGCGTTGTTGTTATTGCGGAACATGATGATATTAATCGCGCCGCGATCGAGGGTATTTTGAACGGCTAAAACCCATGCACGTCATTTTTCGCGAAACTCAGGGGCTTGAGGAAACAGAAACACCAATGGATCTTGGGCAGTCACCCGCAGATCTGGTTGTGTTGTCCTTTTCTGACAGCGACCTTGGGGCATTCGCGCAAGCATGGCGTGAGGGGCGTGATAAATTGCCAACCTTGCGATTGGCGAATTTGGTCGCCTTAAAACATCCCCTGTCTGTGGACACATATGTTGGACAAACGCTGATCGGGGCCAAGGGTATTTTGATCCGTTTGATCGGTGGTGTTCCCTATTGGGAATATGGATTGCAGCAGGTCTATGACCTTGCGCAAAAACACGGGATCGCGCTGGCGGTTTTGCCCGCAGATGGGCGTGTGGATGAACGGCTTGATGCCTATTCCACACTGCCTGTGTCCACGTTACGCCGCCTGGCCCATTTGTGTGATGGGGGCGGGGCAGCAGGTGCGCGTGCGGCACTGGCTCAGATGGCCTTGGCCTCTGGACTATATGCGGCTCCTGTACGGGGTGTGACACGTTTGCCAAGCGTTGGTTTATGGTCGCCTGAACATGGTGTTACCTGTCCCATCGCGTTCGGCGAGGTAGCAAACCCCATAGTCATCACCTTTTATCGCTCTTTCCTTGTCGCGGCAGATTTGGAACCTATTAAGGCACTGTTTGCGGCGTTTCGCGCCAAGGGGCACAAGGTGATTGGGTTATTCGCACCCTCGCTAAAGCAACCCGAAGCAGCCAGTTGGATTAAGAGACAGTTGCAGTTTCTAAGGCCTGCGGCGATTGTAAATGCCACGTCCTTTTCGGGTCGCGGTGTCGATGGGACATCCCCTCTTGATGCCACAGAGGCCCCTGTTTTTCAGGTGGCCCTGAGTACTGCGCGGGTCAAAGATTGGAACAGCGCTGAGCGGGGATTGTCACCCGCTGATCTGGCGATGCATGTTGTGTTGCCTGAGGTGGATGGCCGCCTATTCGCGGGCATCGTATCGGCCAAAGAACCCGCCAAAAAGGATCAGGATTTAGAATACGCGCGATTTGAACATACCCCCATTACAGATCGCATTGATCGGGTGGTGAGCCGCGTTGATAAATGGATTGCGCTGCGAAATACCACTGTCCCCAAAACCGCGCTGATCCTGTCGACATACCCAGGAAAGGCCTATCAAATTGCGCATGCGGTTGGGTTGGACGCCATCCAATCCTGTCGCGCAATTGTTGAGGATGCGGGATTATGCGATCCCGATGCGCTGGGGGATTTGGGTCAACGGTTGCAGACAGAAGTTCTGACGTGGTCTGTTGCCGATTATACTGCCGCGCTTGAAACCCTGCCAAACGCTCTGCGTACGCAGTTGTTTGAGGCATGGGGAGATATCGCTCAGGATCAATATGTTCAGAACGGTGCATTTCAATTTCCCGCGCTTCAGCTCGGCAACGCCTTGATCGCGCTACAGCCTGAACGGGGATGGTTGAAAATGCGCTATGACGATTATCACGATCTGTCGCGCACACCCTGTCATGGCTATGTCGCGTTTTATCTGTGGCTTCAGTCTATGAACACAGATGCTATGGTGCATATCGGGGCGCATGGGACGTTGGAATGGTTGCCCGGTAAATCTGTGGCGCTGTCAGGTGCGTGTTGGCCCGATGCATTGGCTGGGGATATGCCCATCATTTATCCGTTCATTGTCAATGATCCGGGCGAAGCCGCACAAGCCAAACGCCGTATTTCTGCTCTGACATTGGGGCATATTCCACCGCCCCTTGCGCAATCGCACACGCCCGATGCCTTTGTGCCATTGGAAAACCTGTTGGACGAATTTTCAAATGCCGATGGATTGGACCCAAAACGCCGTGATCGCCTGATGGATCAAATCCGCGATTTGGCACAATCCTTGGGCGTGGAACAGGATTTGGGGATTGCGGACGATGTTGATCAGGGCGAGGCATTGACCCGTATTGACCGTTTCGTATGTGATATCAAAGAGGCGCAGTTTGCCGATGGCCTGCATGTATTTGGGCGCATGGGGTATGAGGGGGATCAATCCCTTGCTGCGCATTCAGAGAGAGAAGGTTTGCGCAGAGCGTTGTGCGGGCACCGTATCGACTCTGGCCCTGCAGGATCACCCTATCGCGGGCGTAGCGATGTTTTGCCAACAGGGCGCAACCTGTTTTCTGTTGATCCCCTATCTGTGCCGTCGCGCGCGGCCTATGAACAGGGCTGTATATTGGCGGACGAATTGGTGCGCCGCCATTTGCAGGATCATGGGGATTGGCCAAAATCATTGGTTGTTGATCTGTGGGGGTCTGCAACAATGCGCACAGCGGGTGAGGAATTTGCCATGGCGCTTGCCCTAATGGGTGTGCGCCCCGTTTGGGCAGAGGGATCTGAGCGGATCACGGGAACGGAAATCATTCCGCTTGCAGAAATGGATCGTCCGCGAATTGACGCAACACTGCGTATTTCGGGATTGTTCCGCGATGTTTTCCCCACGCTAAGCGTTCTTTATAATCAGGCCGTGCGTACACTTGCCGCGCGGGATGAGGCGCCTGATTGGAACCCATTCACAGACCATGATCAACATCGTGTCTTTGGCCCAGCACCGGGGGAATATGGTGTTGCGATGCAAGGGGCGCTGGACGATTATTCTGATGCAGGTGTTGCGGATGCAGGCACCGCGTGGCTGGCCCAATCATCTTGGTCGATTGATGGGGACAACATGAATCATGCGCCCGCGCAGATTGCCGAGCGTGTAAGGGCAGCAGATACCTTTGTTCATCTTCAGGATCTCGGCGAAAGTGATGTTTTGATGGCCGCAGATTACGCCGCACATGAAGCAGGCTTTGCCGCGGCCAAGGCGCAATTTGGACAGCAGGCCACATTGTATCATCTGGATACAACAAACCCATCTGCCCCCAAGGCCCGCACATTGAAAGAGGAAATTGCCAAAACGGTGATGGCACGGGCCGCAAACCCCGATTGGATCAATGGAATGATGCGGCATGGGTTTCGCGGTGGCGCGGAAATGGCTGCAACATTGGATCACATGGGGGCCTTTGCCAATTTGGCAAAACTGGTCGAGGCGCATCATTTTGATCGCTATTTCCAAGAAACGCTTGGGCGCGATGATGTGGTGGATTTCCTGCGCGAACATAACCCACAGGCATTGGACGCGATGATTGAACGGTTTCATGCACTGGCTGAGGCAGGTTTGTGGATCACGCGGCGCAATTCCATTTCATCAGAGCTGGCGCAGTTGCGCCAGTCGCACGCATGACACGCCGCCCTGCACCCAAAGGGTGGTGCCCCAGTTCGTTTCGCCCTATGGAGTCTGGGGATGGATATATCGTGCGCATCAAACCCACCTTTGGACGGGTGACGCGTGATCAGTTGGAAAAAATCGCACATCTTGCAGATCAGTTTGGAAACGGCATCATCGAATTAACCAATCGCGCAAATTTGCAATTGCGCGGGGTGTCGATTGCGGATCACCCAGCCCTAATTGATGCCTTGGTTCAGGCGGGTTTGGTGGATATGGACCCTGCCTTGGATGCAGCGCCCCAAATCCTTGTCGCGCCAAATTGCGATGCGGATATTCGCAACCTTTACGACAATTTGCGCCGTGCAAAATTACCCAAACTGCCCGCCAAGTTCGGCGTGGTTTTAGAGCAGGGCGGTCAACTGCTGATGCAGGCCTCGGGTGATATTCGCCTGTGTGCGCTGGGGGATCAGGTTGTTGTGTGGGCCGATGGCTGTCACGGCGGAGTTTGCTTGCCCTTCTCAGATGCTGTGGGCCATGTCAAAAAATTGGCCTCGTGGTTCGCGCAACATGGCGATGCTGATCATCGGCGCATGTCACAGGTTTTAAAGGTGGTCCAATTTCCGGCCGAATGGTGTGTCGATCCATTGCCCGCAGAAACACGCGCATCCAGTGGTGCAATATATGCCGTTCCATTTGGGCAAATGTCATCCGCTGTATTGATGTCCTTTGCAGATCGTGTTGGATCAGATGACATTCGCCTGACACCGTGGCGTCAATTTAGTGTTGCAGGTGCCCCGCAAACACAGGACATTCAGGGGTTCATCACGGATTTGACAGCACCCATTTTACGGGCGCAGGCCTGCACGGGCGCACCACGCTGTCCACAGGCAGTGGGTGAAACGCATGCCTTGGCCGCGCGCCTTGCGTCCCAAACAGACAGTGATGTTCACGTGTCTGGATGCCCCAAAGGCTGCGCAAAACGTGTGAAAACACCTGTCACAGTTGTTCAGGGGGCAAATGGGCTTGACCTGATCATCAATGGCTGTACATGGGATCAACCCGATTTTTCGGGGTTAGATGAAGGCCAACTTGTTCAAAAAATAAGGGAAATAAATGCCACACACCTATGAAAAAGATGGCGCAGCAATCTATAAAGAAAGTTTTTCAATCATTCGCGCGGAATCCGATCTGGCGCGATTTGATGTGGATGAAGAACAAGTGGCCGTGCGCATGATCCATGCGGCGGGTATGGTGGATTTGGCCCCCTATATTCATTTTTCACCCGGATTCGTGGTGGCCGCACGCGGGGCATTGAACAACGGTGCACCCATATTTTGCGATGCGCGTATGGTGTCCGAGGGTGTCACGCGCAAACGCCTTCCTGCGGATAATGATGTGATCTGCACGCTTTGGGATCCTAAAACGCCTGAATTAGCGGCAGAAATGAACAACACGCGCTCTGCCGCGGCATTGGAATTGTGGCGTCCCCGATTAGAAGACGCAGTTGTCGCCATCGGGAACGCGCCCACAGCTCTCTTTCACTTGCTGAACATGCTTGAGGACCCTGAATGTCCGCGCCCCGCCGCCATCATCGGCTGCCCTGTTGGATTTGTTGGCGCGATGGAAAGCAAGGATGCGTTGTGGGAGGCCTTGCCCGTGCCATCCTGCATCGTCAAAGGCCGTTTGGGTGGCAGCGCGATCACCGTCGCGGCCATCAACGCAATCGCGAGCCGCATGGAATGAGTATCGGCACCGTATATGGCGTTGGCTTGGGATCAGGGGATATTGATCTGCTGTCCGTGCGCGCAGACCGTTTGGTGCGCAATGCCAAAATCATCGCCTATTTTCGCAAAGCTGGCAAAAAGGGTCAGGCGCGGCGATTGGCTGATCCATTGATCCCTGCTGATGCATTGGAAATTCCGATGGAATATCCTGTTACAACGGAAGTCCCCCTAGATGATCCGCGCTATAACGAGATCCTAAGCCAGTTTTACGAAGAGAGCTGTGCAATCTTGCGCACCCATTTGGACGCAGGGCACGATATCGTTGTGTTGTGTGAAGGCGATCCGTTTTTCTATGGATCCTTCATGCATCTGCATTCCAGATTGATGGCGGATTATAATGTTGAGGTTGTGCCTGCGATCACGGGAATGTCCGGGGCATGGACCGCAACGAACCAACCGATCACATGGGGCGATGATATCCTAACCGTGTTGATGGGCACGTTGGATCAGGGCACGCTAACCGCCCGCATGAAAAGCACAGACGCGCTGGTCGTCATGAAAATTGGCACAAATTTCCCCAAGGTGCGTCAGGCACTGCGGGACGCAAATTTGTATGACCGTGCGTGGATGGTGCAATATGCCACGATGCCAGATCAAAAAGTGACCAAACTATCGGAATTTGAGGGCGACAAAGTCCCCTATTTCACCATCATCGTGGTCCACGGTCAGGGGCGGCGTCCATGAGCAAGACATTAACAATTGTGGGGATTGGTCCGGGTGAACAAGGGTTTGTCACACCCGAGGTCAGCGCCGCCATCGCGCGTGCCACGGATGCTGTGGGATATATCCCTTACATCGAACGGCTGCCCGCACGCCCTGATTTGATATGCCATCCATCGGACAATCGCGTCGAATTGGACCGCGCGCGTCATGCGCTGGATTTGGCCGCAGCTGGTGGGGATGTTGTTGTTGTCTCTTCTGGCGATCCAAGTGTGTTTGCCATGTCCGCCGCTGTGTTTGAGGCGATGGAAACCCCGGCAGAGGCCTGGGCAGATGTTGACATTACGGTCCTACCTGGCATCACAGCGATGCTGGCGGCCTCTGCTGCGATTGGTGCGCCTTTGGGACATGATTTTTGCTGCATCAACCTAAGTGATAATTTGAAACCATGGGACATCATTGAACGCCGCCTGCGCCTTGCGGCACAGGGGGATTTTGCGATGGCGTTTTACAATCCCCGCTCAACCTCGCGTCCGCATGGGTTTGAAAAAACATTGCAGGTGCTAAGGGAAGAGTGCGGCGATAATCGTCTGGTAATTTTTGCCCGCAACGTATCGCGCCCCGATCAAACCATTCGTGTCGTGCCGTTGCAGGACACGACACCCGATATGGCCGATATGCGTACCGTGGTTATTGTGGGATCATCCAAAACAAAAACCGTACAGCATGGCGAACAAAAATTCGTTTACACACCGCGTTTTTACGAGGTGGATGTGTGATGAACCCAATCCAGCGCATCCTTGGGGGTATGAACTTCGGCCCGTTTGGGGATCGCGGGGCGATCAATCATCACAACGGGAATGCCCAAGTGACGCGCGGCCTCGATCTTGGAATAGGTGCCGCGCCCGCCTGCATTTTTGGACACCAACAGTTTGATATTATGGCCACGCATCAGCGCGATGTCATCCCCGGTACTGAACGGTCCGCGCGAAAACATGGCCGTCGCTTTGGGCAGGGGCAGGGTTTCTGCTTTGTCCACAAGGCGCAGCAAATATTGATGCTGGGGCGCACAGGCAAATTCGGCCAAATGCATGCGTCCAATCGCCAGCATCACATTAGTTTCGTCCATGCTTTGCAGGTACTCAGCCGCCGTTTCAATCGTTGGAACGCAGTGCCATTGATCCCCATCCACGCTGTCCCACGCTGGGCGCGTCAGGGCGCAAAGCTGGGTTCCCGTTTCACGGCAGGCGTTGATCGCATTCACACTCATTTGACTGGCAAACGGGTGGGTGGCATCAATGACATGCGTCACCTTTTCGGCGCGCAGATATTCGGCCAATCCTTGCGCGCCACCATATCCGCCGATACGTTTTGGCAACGGCTGGGGTTTGGTACGTTCCACGCGGCCCGCATAGGACAGGGTCGCAGGGATATTCGCCGCGGCGACCAGTTTGGCCAAATCCGTGGCCTCGGTCGTTCCTGCCAAGATCAAAAGGTGTGTGCGCATGGATAATCCTTGGATCAGCATCATTGGTGTCGGTGAAGATGGACTTGCGGGGTTTTGCGCAGCACGTCAAGAGGCACTGTCAAACGCGGACTTGGTTTTTGGCCCGCCACGTCATTTGGAATTGGTCGGGGTTCAGGGGGACCGCGCACGTCCGTGGCCCGTGCCATTCTCCGATGGGATTGATCAAGTCCTGTCCGAACGCGGGCGCGGCAAACAAATCGCCGTGTTGGTGTCTGGTGATCCGTTTTGGTTCGGTGGGGGCACATCACTCACCCGTCAACTGCGGGCAGAGGAATGGATGTCGATCCCTGCACCTTCGACATTTTCATGGGCGGCAAGCCGTTTGGGCTGGGCATTGCAGTCGGTTGAAGCACTTGGATTACATGCACGCCCCTTTGAAACCCTGACACCCCATCTTGCGCCTGATACGCAGGTGATTGTCACGCTGCGCGATGGGGCGGCTGTTGGGGAATTGGCAGCGTGGCTCACAGAGCAGGGATTTGGTCAAAGCACCCTACACGTGCTCGAGGCGCTGGGTGGTCCAAACGAACGCCTTCGTGTGGTGCAAGCGGATGAATATGCTCTGACGGATGTCACGCATCCTGTGTGCGCAGGAATTACATTTGCGGGTGCAGATGCAGTGATGACGCATGCCTCGGGTCGCCGTGATGATTTGTTTGATCATGATGGTCAGATCACAAAACGTCCCGTGCGTGCCCTTACGATCAGTGCGCTTGCGCCGCGTACCAATGAACTTTTGTGGGATTTGGGGGCAGGGTCGGGGTCCATTGCGATTGAATGGTTGCTGTCGCATCCCAGCCTGCGCGCCATTGCCGTTGAACGTGATGAGACCCGCGCCGCCCGTATTCGTGCCAATGCGGATAAGCTTGGGGTGTCGCATCTCGATGTACACACAGGTGCGATTGTCGACACGCTGGGCGATTTAGAGGCACCTGATGTCGTGTTCATCGGTGGTGGGTTTTCGTATGATTTGGTAACCATGCTGTGGCCCCTGATGCCCGATGGAGCACGGTTGGTTGCAAATTCAGTCACATTGGAAAGTGATGTGGATATGATGCGTGCACAGTCCGAATTTGGCGGGGATTTATTGCGCGTCGAATTATCCGCGCCCAAGGCGATTGGGTCACGCACAGGGTGGGCCGCAAGCTATCCCATCATGCAATGGAGCGTGACAAAATGATCGTTGCGGGATTTGGAATGCGTGCAGATGTGACAGAGGCAAGTTTGCAAGACGCGCTTGATCAAACAGGATATGCGCCTGATGTCATCGCAACGGTTGCGGATAAGGCCGAATTTATTGCATTGCAAGCATTCGCACGTGCGCAAAAACTGCCCCTTCAAACGGTATCGCAAGACAGCCTTGATCAGGTACAAACACAAACGCAATCACAGGCATCGTTGCATCATCGCGGCACGGGCAGTGTGGCCGAGGCCGCGGCTCTGATCGCGGCAGGGGCGGGTGCCACACTTTTATCCACGCGCAAAATTTCAAACGATCGCTTGGCAACCTGTGCCATCGCGATTACGGAGGGATCATGACAGTCCATTTTATCGGTGCAGGCCCCGGGGCCGCAGATCTTATTACATTGCGCGGTCGTGATTTGATCGCGTCCAGTCCTGTGTGCCTTTATGCGGGATCGCTGGTTCCCGAAGAATTGCTGTCCCATTGTCCTGAAGGGGCGCGCATCATCAACACCGCGCCCATGGATTTGGACAGCATCATTGCAGAAATTCAATCGGCGCATGCGGCGGGGCAAGATGTGGCGCGCCTGCATTCTGGCGATTTGTCTGTGTGGTCGGCCATGGGTGAACAATTGCGCCGCATTCGGGCGCTGGACATCCCTGTGTCTGTCACCCCCGGTGTGCCCAGTTTTGCCGCCGCTGCCGCAACGTTGCAAGCGGAATTAACCCTGCCAGAGTTGGCGCAATCTGTTGTTTTGACACGCACATCGGGACGCGCGTCCTCAATGCCGCCTGCAGAAACGCTTGCGAATTTTGCAAAAACGGGTGCGACCTTGGCCATCCATCTGTCCATTCAAGTCTTGTCCAAAGTGGTCGAAGAATTGACACCCTATTATGGCGCGGACTGCGCCTGCGCAGTGGTCTATCGCGCATCTTGGCCAGAGGAGCGCGTGTTTCGCGCAACATTGGGCACAATCGCCGACATGATCGGCCCGGATGTAGAGCGCACCGCGCTGATTATGGTGGGCAAAACCCTGAACGCGCATGATTTCGGGGAAAGCAGTCTTTATGACAAAGATTATGAACGCCGCTATCGTCCCCTAACCGCAAGGGCAGAGATTGGTCATGACTAAGGCACGTGGGTTTCTAATTTCAGCGCCCTCATCGGGGACAGGCAAAACAACCGTCACACTGGGGTTGTTGCGCGCGTTTCGGGATCGTGGCAATGCGGTGCAACCCTATAAAAGTGGGCCAGATTACATTGACCCCGCGTTTCATCGCTTCGCCTCGGGGCGTGCATCCTATAATCTGGATACGTGGGCCATGGGCGCGAGTGTTTTGCAGGGGGTGATCGAAACATCCACTGATGCGGATATGGTGATCGCAGAAGGGTCGATGGGACTGTTTGATGGGGTCCTAAGCCAAGGGGCCAAGGGATTTGGCAGTTCTGCTGAAACGGCAAAATATTTCGGCTGGCCTGTGATTATTGTGATTGATGTCAGCGGTCAGGCACAGTCTGCGGCTGCAGCGGCCTTGGGGTTCAAACTTTATGATCCGTCTCTGCCGATTGCGGGTGTCATCCTGAACCGTGTCGCAAGCCCACGCCACGAACGCTATGTGCGACAAGGTATGGAGGATGCAGGGCTAAAAGTCTTTGGATCACTTCCGCGTCGTGGGGATTTGGCCCTTCCTGAACGCCACCTTGGTTTGATCCAGGCGGTTGAACATCCAGATTTGGAAACGGCGATTGCAGATTACGCAAATTTCGTAAGCGAGCATTTGGACCTTGATGCCATTGAGGAAGCCGCCGCCGAAACAACCATGCCTGCCGCGACCGCGCAGTTGATTGATCCACCCGCTCAGCGCATCGCATTGGCGCAGGATGAAGCGTTTTCGTTTACCTATCCACACATCTTAAAAGGATGGCGTGAAAAGGAGGCAGAGGTTCTGCCCTTTTCCCCATTGGCCAATCAGGCTCCTGATCCAACGGCGGATTTGGTGTGGTTGCCGGGCGGATACCCAGAATTACACGGCGGCAAAATCGCCAGCGCAGATGTGTTTTTGAATGGCCTGCGCAAACATAGCGAAACGAAACCCGTCCATGGCGAATGTGGGGGGTATATGGTTTTGGGCGAAACACTGATCGACAAGGACGGCACGCATCACAAAATGTCGGGGTTGTTGGGATTGGTGACCAGCTTTGAAAAACGTAAATTCCATTTGGGCTATCGTCAGGTGTCGGTCACGGAAAACATTTTGAATTTCGCGGCGGGCGATCGGTTGCGGGGGCATGAATTCCATTATTCGCGCATCATTGAACAACCTGATCAGCCCCTGTTTGAGGTGGCAGATGCCGATGGAACCCCAGTGCCCGAGACAGGATCACGCCGTGGCCATGTTTCAGGAACCTTTTTCCATTTGATTGCGAAAGAACGCGGATGAGCGGATTTGTAAGTTTTGTGGGCTCTGGCCCCGGTGATCCCGAATTATTGACGGTAAAGGCCGTTGATCGTCTGCGCCGTGCCGATGTGATTTTGTTTGATGATCTGTCCTCAGGTCCGATTTTGTCCCACGCTGCATCATCCTGCGAACTGGTTGCGGTTGGCAAACGCGCAGGACGCCCATCGCCCAAACAGCACCATGTCAGCCGCCTATTGGTGGATTACGCGGAAACAGGGGCACAGGTTGTGCGCCTGAAATCGGGCGATAGCGGACTGTTTGGTCGTTTGGAAGAAGAACAAGACGCGCTGTACATGGCGGGCATTAAGTATGAAATTATTCCTGGCGTCCCCTCGGCCCTTGCAGCGGCGGCGGCGGCGGGTATCCCGTTGACCCGACGCCTTTCGGCGCGGCGCGTGCAGTTTGTAACAGGGCACAATGTAGACGGTGTCCTGCCCGAGGATTTGAATTTTCCCGCACTTGCCGATCCGCTGGCCACGACAGTTGTATTCATGGGCCAGCGCACCTTCCCCAAGTTTTCTGAGCGCTTGTTTGAAGAAGGATTGCCCACAGATACGCCCGCCCTTTTGGCCGAGGCGGTGTCCAAACCCGATCAAACTTTGCGTTTTACCACCGTTGGCGCATTGGCCGATGATCTGGCGAAAGAGGTTTCGCCAAAACCCGCCCTGATCCTTTATGGTCCGCTTGCCAAATATGATGAGGCGGACGGATGATTGAACTTTTGCTGATTGGTATTGGGACAGGTAATCCCGATCACATCACGCGTCAGGCGGAAAAGGCGATTGCGAGCGCCGATTGGATTATGATCCCAACCAAGGGGGATAATAAGGCGGATTTGGCTGATTTACGTCATGACATTTGCGCCCAGATTGCGGGTGTTGATCTGTCGCGTATCCTGGAATTTGAATTGCCTGTGCGCGATCCTGCAATCCCCTATGTGGACCGTGTGCACCATTGGCATGATGCGATTGCCGATGTGTGGCAGGAGACCATTCAGGTAAACATCAAAACGGGTAAAGTGGCACTGTTGATTTGGGGCGATCCATCGCTTTATGACAGTTCCCTGCGCATTGCATCACGGCTGAACCCCGCACCCAAAATTACGGTTTTACCAGGGCTGACATCATTGCAGGTTTTAACAGCTGCACACGCCATTCCGATCAATGAATTGGCGCATCCCTTTGTTGTTACCACGGGGCGTCAGTTGCGTGACAATGGCTGGCCCACGGGCATGGATACAGTGGCCGTAATGCTGGATGGCGAATGTTCGTTTCAAAGTTTGGAAAACCAAAATTGCCAGATTTATTGGGGCGCATATGTTGGCATGAAAGAGGAAATCTTGATCCAAGGTCCATTGGATCAAGTTACAGAGCAGATTGTTGAGATGCGCGCCAAAGCCCGCGAAAACCATGGCTGGATCATGGATATTTATGTTCTGAAGTTGTTGAGCTAGCCTTACCGCTTTACAAGACGCACCAGTTCCGTATCGGGTAAAATCGCGCCGCGGTGCTGAACTACCTGTGCTGCCAAATCATGTGCCTGTATCAGGCGTTCGCCCACAGATGCACCCGCAATGTAACCTGCCAAAAAGCCTGCGTTAAAGCTATCGCCCGCTGCTGTGGAATCCACGACGTTTTTGGCCCCGCCATAGGTTTGCGCGGTGCCTTGTTCCAAGTCATATGGCCCAAGCTGCCCCTGTTTCAGCGCGCCGACACGTGGCCCATGTTTGCACAGTCGCGCAATCACATCCGATGCATCGGCATCGTTGAAAATATGCATTTCGTCATCGACCGAGGGCAGGGCAAGCGTTGCGAAATCCCACATCACCGCATTCGTTTCACGCGCGATTTCGGGGCTTTCCCATAGTTTCGGGCGGTGGTTGCTATCATAGGCCACAACGCCACCGCGTGCTTTATAATATATCAGCGCCTCGAGCAGGGCGTAGCGCAGCGCAGGCGGTAAGATGGCCAAGGATATGCCCGAGACATAGACCAAATCAAATTGTGACAGGATGTTCAGGTCAATTGTACATTCGGGTCCAAACAATGTGCGTGCGGCACTGTCAGATCGCCAATAACTAAATCGCCGCTCGCCCTGATCATCTGTTTCGATTGCATAGAGCCCAGGAGTTTTTGTTGGATGGCGCGCCACGCAATCCTGCGCAATTCCATGGGTTTGCATATGTGCCAAAATCCGATCAGAAAACGCATCCTGACCCAATACAGTTACATAGTGAACCTCGGCGCGCCCCTTTAAAAGGTGCGCTAGATAAACGGCGGTGTTGTATGTGTCGCCTGCAATGCCAATTTGCGCTGTCTCTGCCGTTTGCAGGGACAGTTCAATCATGACTTCGCCGATGCAAGCAATTTTGGTCAAGAAGGCTCCTCAAACTCTCATCTCGATGGTTTCAAAGTTGGCTGAAAAGAGCAAGGTTAGAAATACGTTACAAAAATAAACCCGTCATAATTTTTCGTAACATAAATATTGAGTGACTCTGTGAATCATGTTATTTTGAAGCAGAGCAAAAGGAAAATGGCATTGGACGCATTTATCTGTGATGGGGTTCGCACCCCAATTGGGAAATTTGGCGGCGCACTTTCATCAGTGCGGGCAGATGATTTAGCGGCCTTGCCAATTGCGGAACTAATGGTGCGTCATCCGCAGGTTGATTGGTCGCAAACGGATGAGGTTATTTACGGCGATGCGAACCAAGCGGGTGAGGATAATCGCAACGTTGCCCGTATGGCGGCCCTTTTGGCGGGATTGCCGCAGGATGTGCCGGGGATCACCGTAAACCGTTTGTGCGCCAGTGGTATGGACGCCGTTGGTTTTGCCGCGCGTGGGATTAAATCGGGGGATTACGAATTGGTGATCGCAGGCGGCGTTGAAAGCATGTCACGCGCCCCCTTCGTTATGCCCAAGGCCGCAACCGCATTTTCCCGCAACAACGCAGTTTATGACACAACCATTGGGTGGCGTTTTGTGAATCCAAAAATGGACGCGGCCTATGCCACAGATAGCATGCCGGAAACTGCGGATAATGTTGCCGATGATTATGGGATCAGCCGCGCGGATCAAGACGCCTTTGCCCTGCGCTCTCAAGAACGCTGGGCGGCGGCGCAGGCGGCGGGTAGGTTTGCAGATGAATTGTGTTCTGTCAGCATCCCGCAGCGTCGGGGGGATCCCATTGTTGTTGATACCGATGAACACCCACGCCCCCAAACAACAGTGGAAAGTTTGGGAAAACTGCGCGGCATCAATGGTGCAGAAAAATCGGTAACTGCGGGCAATGCCAGCGGTGTGAACGATGGCGCAGCCGCGCTTTTGTTGGCCTCATCCGCGGCGGTGCAGTCCCATGGACTAACACCGATGGCGCGGGTGGTGTGTATGGCCTCTGCGGGCGTTGCACCGCGCATTATGGGAATTGGCCCCGTTCCAGCCAGCCAAAAGGCACTGGCACGTGCGGGCCTAACGATTGCGGACATGGACATCATTGAATTGAACGAGGCCTTTGCAAGTCAGGGATTGGCCACGCTGCGTGCCTTGGGTGTTGCGGATGATGATCTGCGTGTCAATCCAAATGGGGGTGCCATTGCAATGGGGCATCCATTGGGGATGTCGGGCGCGCGCCTTGTTTTGGGTGCGGCGCATGAATTGAAACGACGCGGCGGGCGCTATGCGCTTTGCACGATGTGCGTCGGTGTGGGGCAGGGAACCGCCCTAATCTTAGAACGTGTATAAGGAGTGATCTGATGTATGCACAAATGGTAAAGTCGGAAAATACGGATAACGGCC
>JAKMGV010000270.1 GCA_022424725.1 Paracoccaceae bacterium | reverse complement strand
CCGATATGCAGATAGCCGGTTGGGGATGGTGCAAAACGCGTGACTGTCATTGGTATTCTCCTATGTCGCGGGGTGTTTTTCACACCTCACCCAATTTGTCCAGTCAGCTTGGCCTGACAGGCCATATCTGATCCAATCGTTCCACCCCCGCCGTGATCAGTTGCGCAAGAACGTCTAAATCAATATCCGCCAGTTTGTTTACATATACACAGGATTTTCCCAATTTGTGTTTGCCGAGGTTTTTCAAAATGTCAGAAAAATCACCATATCCAGGCATAATGTAAATCGACAGGTTGGATTTGCGCGGTGAAAACCCCGTTGCCAAAAAATCACCTTCGCGGCCTGTGGCATAACGATAATGATACTGACCAAATCCAACGATGCTGTCACCCCACATTTTTGGGGCAAACTCAGTGACGTTTGAAAACAGATCAACCAGTACAGCCGCGTCCTGTCGTCGTGTAGGATGGGCGATTGATGCAATAAATTCGTCAACGGACGCATCGGTTAGAGCAGTTTTATTTTGCGTCACATTCATAATCCCTTATATTTGCAATAAACCCACTACAATTATCGAACACGCAGGAGGATATTATGAAAACACCCTATTACATGCGACGCCGCACATTTTTGACAGGTGTTGCCGCAACCGCGACAGCCACCGCCACCCAAAGTGCGGCCCCAATGCTGGGCCCATCCATGTCGCTACATCGCAGATTTCAATTAGGCAGCTTTGAGATTACGACAATTCTTTCGGGCACTGTCACAGTTAATAATGATCCACAAAGCATTTTTGGCCTAAACGTCAGTGAAGATGAATTCAAACGTGTCTGCGCCGAAAACGCGATTCCAGATGATAAATTCCAAATGTTCTATACCCCGACCGTGATCAATACAGGCGCGGAATTGATCCTGTTTGATACAGGACAAAACCCGTCAGGCACTGTCGCAGCATTGGAAAGCGCAGGTTATAGCGCGGATCAGGTGGATAAGGTTGTTTTAACTCATTTCCACGGCGATCATATCGGCGGTATTTCAGAAAACGATGTACGCACATTTGAAAACGCTGAATATGTGTGCGGCCTTGCGGAATACGAAGATTGGGATTTCTCGGGCAATGACACGTTTGAGGAAAAGGTCCGTCCGCTAGAGGACGAAATCGTTATGCTGGAGGATGGGGAGGATATCGTCACAGGTATCACCGCAATGGCCGCGCATGGTCACACCCCAGGGCACATGGGATATATGATCGAGTCAGAGGGTAAAAATCTGTTCCTTGGGGGGGATTTTGCAAACCATTATATCTGGTCATTGGCCTATCCCGATTGGGAATTGCGTTTTGATCGCGACCGCGAAGGGGCGGCACAAACACGGCGCCGCATCTTGGGCATGTTGGCAGATGAAAAGATGCCGTTCATCGGATACCACATGCCATGGCCCGGCTTGGGTTATGTTGAAACGCGCGGGGACGGGTTCCGTTATGTCCCAGCAAGCTATCAGATGATGCTGTAACGACCTCTGGTTATGGATATCGGGATCCTAGCGTTTTGGAAAAACTCCACCATATCCAGATGATTTCATTCACCCAGATCATACGCGGTCGCAGCGTAGCGAAGACTAATCGCGTATAATCCAGCCCTCGCCCATCCCAAAGGGCGGGGGCGTAACCGTTCGAGCAAAAATACAAAACTTCAGGAAATTATCGTTTCCTAGTGAGTGTCCAATTCATAATTTTAATTAATTGTTTCATTCGCCCTCAGCTTTTTCCTATCGGGCGATATCTTTGGCACCTTCGGTCGGCTTGTATTTCAACCGGTCTTCAAAAATTTTATTGATGACAGACCTGATACAAACTTACGCAAAAGATGGTATTTAGTCGTATTTGCGCTGATCTTCGATGACCAAACCATCGCGGGGCAATCCGCCCGTTGCAACCAATTCGATACGACCGCGCAGTTTTAAGCAGTCCATAACCGATGCCTCATACCGTGCAGCATCCGTTGCAGATGTTTCCAGTTGAACAATCATTCCGTCCATTTCGCCATCCCGAATGGCAATGACCCGTGCGCGATCAATCTCATCGTGTTTGGCAACCAAATCCGCAACCTGTTCAGGGCGCACAAACATCCCCTTGATCTTGGTTGTTTGATCCGCGCGTCCCATCCAACCTTTTATGCGCATGTTGGTGCGACCACAGGGCGACTGCCCCGCCATGACGGCAGACAAATCGCCTGTTGCGAACCGAACTAATGGATAATCGCGGTTTAAGGTTGTCACAACAACTTCGCCCACCTCACCAACTGCAACTGGGTTGCCTGTGCCTGGTGTTACAATTTCAACGATCACGCCTTCGTCAACGATCATGCCGTCCATGGCTTGGGATTCATAGGCGACATTGCCCAAATCCGCGGTTGCGTAATTTTGCAAACACAGAACACCTCGATCGGCGTATTCCTGACGCAAGGATGGGAACAATGCGCCACCGCCAACGGCGGCCTTGGTGATGCCAAGTGTTACACCCAATTCATCCGCCTTATCCAAAATCACCTTTAGATAATCGGGCGTTCCTGCATAGGCCGTTGTTCCTATGTCGGATGCCGCGCGCACCTGTAATTCGGTTTGGCCAACCCCCGCAGGAACAACCGCCGCGTTGACCGCACGCGCACCATTTTCAAAAATCATTCC
>JAKMGV010000269.1 GCA_022424725.1 Paracoccaceae bacterium | reverse complement strand
GTGAACAAACTGCGTGTTCCAGACAGCTCGCGGTTAACACGCGTTGCCACCTTACCAATGGTCTTTTCTTTTTTCGACACGACCAAATCAGCAACAAGTACGGCAGCCATCTCTTCTGTAGGTGCGCTGACGGCATCCCAATCCTTCAAAACTTCGGTTGTTCCGGGCATCAATGTCGCGAAACGCGCATCATAAAAGGCTTGGGTCAAAAAATTCGCAATGGGATATACAAACAACACCAAGATAAAGGCCAATAACGGAAGGGCCAAACCAAATGCACGTGCACGAGATCGCATCAAAGACTGCGCCAATTTGCGTTTCAGCGGCGTTCCATCAGCAGCGACAAGGGGTGTTGTTGTATCAGACATTTTTTATCCAAAAATAGAAAAGGGTGCGCGATAACCTCGCGCACCCAAATCGTGATTAGTTCGCCAACCATGCGTTGAAGCGTTCGTTCAACTCGTCTTGGTTGTCTGCCCAGAATTCAAAATCATTTGAAATCGCTGTTGCGAAGTTATCTGGTGCAGTTGGCATCTGTGGGCCCATTTCTAGGCTTGCGTTTGAGTGGTATGTACCAACCAAAGGCGCAGATGATTTACGCGCAGGGCCATATGAAATGTATGAGGCTTGTGCCGCTAGCTGCTCAGTCGCTGTTGAGAACTTCAAGAAGTCCATCGCCAACTCTGCATTTGGTGCGCCGTTTACGATTGCCCACATGTCAACGTCAAAGACTTGTGCGTCCCAAACGATTTCAAATGGCTTACCTTCTGATGCAACTGCGTTAAAGATACGACCGTTATACGCAGTCGTCATCGCAACTTCGCCATCCGCTAGCAGTTGTGGAGGCTGTGCGCCTGCTTCCCACCAAACAACGCTGCCTTTGATTGTGTCCAGTTTTGCAAAGGCACGATCAACACCTTCATCTGTTCCTAGAACTTCATAGATGTCTGCTGATGCAACACCATCCGCCGCAAGCGCCATTTCTAGGTTCGCTTTTGGTGACTTACGTAGACCGCGCTTACCTGGGAAGGCATCAAGGTTAAAGAAGTCTGCAATAGATGTTGGGCCATTCGCCATGACAGAGCTGTCATATGCAAAAATTGTTGACCATACGATATTCGCAACCGCACAATCTGTGAATGATCCAGGAATGAAGTCATCAGCAGCCGCTGAGCCATCCGCACCATTTGGCAATGCTGAGTGATCGATTTCCATGAATAGACCTTCGTCACAACCGCGAACGGCGTCTGACTTCTCAACGTCAATGATGTCCCAAGTTACAGAACCTGAATCAACCTGTGCTTTGACTTCCGCCAAACCACCTGAATAGTCTTCTGAAACAACTGTGTTACCAGTCGCCGCTGTCCAAGGCTTGTGATACGCCTCGACCTGCGATTTTGTATATGCACCACCCCAAGAAACGGCGGTGATGGAACCTTCAGCAAATGCTGTGCCTGCGCTAATCGCAAGAACGCTTGCCGTTGTTAGTGACATGATAGTTTTCATTATCTTCTCCCAGTTGGTTAACAAACCCGCGCGCGACACGCGGGCAATTTCAAAGTGCTAAAATCATCACGCGTCAAGCGCACGACAATCTTCCGGTAGCCACCCGATCTCAATTATTTCTCCGACAGTCAGACGTGTCTGATCCGGAGCATTTCGTGTTTTCACGATGAATTCTGTGTTGCCTGCCACATTCAAACGCGTCCGCAGGATGTCACCCATATAGATCACCTCCAAAACTTCTGCGTTTAAGAGATGCGCGCCTTCCTTTAGGCGATCTTTTCTGAACTCTATGCGTTCAGGACGGATGGAAACGCGGGTTCGCTCTCCTTTGGCACTGACGTTTACCGGTTTGGCATCAATCACATCGCCATTGTCCAGTTTGACCAGTGCAACACCGTCTTTGATATCCTCAATCACGCCTTCAAGTGTGTTATTTTCACCAATAAACTGCGCAACAAAGCTGTTTTTAGGCTGTTCATAAAGGACATCTGGTGCGTCAATCTGTTGGATCACACCATCGTTGAACACGGCAACACGGTCCGACATTGTCAGCGCCTCTGTCTGATCGTGCGTGACATAGACAACCGTGATGCCCAAATTATGCGCAAGACGTGTGATTTCAAACTGCATCTTTTCGCGCAGCTGTTTGTCCAAGGCGCCCAATGGTTCGTCCATTAGAACCAATTCGGGCTCAAACACCAACGCACGCGCCAATGCGATCCGTTGCTGCTGTCCGCCAGAAAGCTGTGCGGGACGGCGACCACCGAAATCCCCCATTTCAACCATATCAAGCGCGCGCTTCACTTTGGCTTCGCGTTCCGATTTACTCATGTTCCGCACTTCCAACGGGAACGACAGGTTTTCTGCAACTGTCATGTGCGGGAACAAGGCATAGTTTTGAAACACCATGCCAATCCCACGTTTATGCGGCGGAATATTGTTGATGGAAACGCCATCCAACAAAATCTCGCCGTGCGTGGCGGTTTCAAAACCGGCCAGCATCATAAGACATGTGGTCTTGCCAGAGCCAGATGGCCCCAACATTGTCAGAAACTCGCCTTTTGGAATGTCCAGATTAAGATCTTTGACGACGAGGGATTCACCGTCATAGCTTTTTTGCACCCGATCAAAGCGAACGAATGCTTTGTTTGTTTCGTCTAAGGCCAAAATAGGCTCCCTT
>JAKMGV010000268.1 GCA_022424725.1 Paracoccaceae bacterium | reverse complement strand
TGCATAGATCGGAACGTGTTTTGCATATCTGAAGGTTTGTCTATCGATCTAAGGCATCCTAGCCTGTTTTAGATATGATCTAGGAACTTAATATCGCGCACCGCGCCGTCACCCAACACTTCCAAACACTCTTTGTATTCTGGGCTTTCATACCACTGCAAAGCAACATCAATGCTTTCTCAGATGCCTATAACAGTACGTTCCTGCTGCCCGCTTTCACGGAGTGCAACTGGATAACCACGCGCTAAAAACTGACCACCGTATTTCTGTACGGTAGCTGGTGCCATCGCCGCGTAAGCCGCTAGCTTTGCTTCGTCAGTTATCTCTTTATAGGTTACAATACATACAACTTTTGACATATCTGCCTCCACTATCGATCCAAGGCATCCTTGTGCAACTTGAGTTGCTGCTGCACCTTTGGGTCATTTAGCAAAAGGTTTCCTTCGTGATCCTTAGTGCCATGTACCGCTTCCGCAAACTTTGATCGGCAGCTTTCACTGAACTCAGTAAACGTGATCTTTTTACTGATTGTTTCTTGGCTTTTATCCATTAGTAACCCCCCAGTTCCTAACAACTCTTTAATGCTAAGATTTAAATTGGGGATGCGTCAATCACTAATGTACAGCACACACAAACCTGCGTCCGCAATCGTCTTTTTGTAAGTTTACGAAAAATTTAGCTAGAAACGCACATCATCGCGATATGCGAAGTGCTTTTCCTCAATTGGCTTTTCATCAACCTGAAACCAGCTTCTTAATATTGCGCGTACAAAGATCGTTTGCAGTTCAAGCGGAAGATATTCAGGTGCTTTGACAGGTCCGACGTAATCGGGTTCGTAGATTTTATGAAACATTGATGTCTATCGTTTTGCTGGCTGTCGACGCACTAATAGCCATTTGTAACAATGGGAAGACAAATGGCGAGATGCTGCGTTGCGATTTGGCCGCTACAGCCTAATCTGCTGCGCCCGAAAACTTGCAGACCTAATCACGTCACTTTCACAGGCGTATCGTGTGTAGAGGCTATGAGGTTGTGGCCTTATGCCGACGCGCTGCAAGTCAAGCCTGTCGGCATCCCAGCACACGCCGATGTTCAGCTGTCTGATCTTACTTGGGTTTATTGGCTTTGAATGATCGTGAATGGCAATCAATAGCTGTTTTTTCTCATCTGCGGTCAAGTCGAATTGGAACCCGCTAATTTCGCCATCGAGCAATCTTTGCGCGTACGCAGCCGCTCTGGGGCCATGCTCAGGGTCATCAAACTCGGTTTCACGGTGTGTATCATGCAGCAATGCAAATAGTTCAACTATTCGTACGTTAGCGCCAGTCTCAGCAGCAAGCATGCGTCCGTTGTACAGTACGCGCATCCAATGCGCGTATCCATGGTCGCCAAAGTGATCTAACTTGTATAATTCGCAGCAGTATTCCACAAAGTCCTGCGTGACAATATCTGACACATCTGGCCTTAAAACATCTACTTTTACTGATGATGGCACGAGAAGGGGCTGCACAGTTTTAGTGTCCACAGGCAATCCCAGATCGTTTTTGATCTCAGCCATTTTCTTTGTGAACACAGCCGCAACCTCATGGCCGTACGAACGTTTAACGCTCTCACGAATCTCTATCTCAACCCATTTGAGGAAGGGTACCGCCACAACGGTATCGTCAAGATTAGCTGTGAGCAGCTTCAGTGTCTTCTGGCGTAAATCATCACAACCGCTCATGATGGTTAGGGGAAGTCTCGACCAAAAGGGCTGTAGTTCACTAAATGTGCGAACCTTCATAGCTTGATACGCGCAACCAAGAGTTAACACAGCAGGGTGCCAGTCTTCGTAACCTACATAACGACCTGCGCCGCCCATCCGATGAAAGTAATCACCACTATGGTTCTTGTAGCAGTCCGCGATCGTTGTGTGATCCATTTAGGCTTTCCATGTTTTGAAATGGTGCAATGTTTTACGCAGCTGTTATACTGTGCGTAAAAACAATAAAACACAATTGAGGCAGTGGCACATGGAAGTGCAGAGGTAAGAACGTCGCGCAACACCATTAAACGAGCGTATTCGTTATTTTCTGCAAGTGATGTTGTGGCTTGTAGGTAAATGGCAAGTAGCCGATTTAGACGCTCTTGAGTTCGAATTGTAGCCATCCAAAGATTTTCTAAATTAGAAACTGGCGCCTAACTTTCTCACTGCCGCACGCTTAGCTGCCTCCAATAATTCACGCACATTACCGCAGCCGCCTGAGCATCGCTCGATTGCATAAGCTAAGTCGCCTTTGTCATCGCGTGTCACGGCCATTACTGAAACAGTTCCGCTTGCGATTTCCCCAGACGCGGGAAACGCTTCGCTTTGCACATCAGTTAACCGCATGAACGTAATATGATCCTGCAAAAGTAGGTGCCGTTCAAACGCTTTGCGTAAAGTCTGCACAGCTATTGGGTTCGTCACCCTAACGTATCGTCCTTTTGTATCCAAATCATAGCAAACGGCAGCGCATTGCGTCGCGATTTGATTTGCATGCTTCCGTTCAAACGTTTTTCGCGAGCGCAACTGATTCCTATTCATTTCCTTAACCTCCAAATAGCGGACATCATGCGTGACGACACGACGACACCCTTAAAAGGGTGTGTCTGTCGCGTCGCCTTCGCTGTGATTTTGTCTGGCGACATTTTCTTGTTTGTCGCCAAAT
>JAKMGV010000016.1 GCA_022424725.1 Paracoccaceae bacterium | reverse complement strand
ACGTCAGATACGGGATAATAATGAATGCCGAAATCCTTGGCATTTTTGTCCAACGCTTCAACCTGAATACGGCTTTCTTCGTTGTCGATGCCTTTTGCGCGATCCAATGTTGTTGGAACGTTGTGATCTGGTACAGCGATTGTTTTTTCTGGTGCGCGTACGGTGCGGCCCGCCATACGCAGACCTTCGAACGCCTGTGGCGACGTCACTTCGTGAACCAAGTGGCGATCAATGTATAGAAGACATGTACCGTCTTCTGCTTCGTGGACGACGTGGTCGTTCCAGATTTTATCATAAAGTGTCTTGGGGGCGGTCATTTCCATCCTCTCCCGATTTTTGTGATGAACGTTTGGTGCAAATCTTTTGTCGCGGCAACTCAGCCGCGTGCCAGAATTGTCATCGTTGCACCATAAAACCGCCAAGGCAGGCGCGAACGATCATCCATGTCAAAGATCATTTCCATGACATTTCGCATACACTTGAATCTTCACGCTCGCAAGTGTTGCCGCACTCTTGCAGCTAAGCAGCATTTCAATTACGCGTCATTGAGATTTTTTTGAACCCATGCTAGATTCGGCATACATGTAATTAATACATGCATAACGGAGGATATAGTTCTGACAGTATCTGTCGAAGCAGTTCGCGCTGCAAACACATCTGCCAATCCCGCGGCAGAGGATCTAACAAGCGAAGCGCTGTTGGATCGTATCTTAACCTCACTTGACCAAGATAAAGCCGAAGAGATCGTGCAAATTGATTTGCGCGGGAAAACATCGATTGGCGATTACATGGTTATTGCGTCGGGTCGTTCGACCCGTCAGGTCACGGCAATGGCAGAAAAGCTGGTTGATCGTCTAAAGCAAGAGCATGGTCGTGCATGCAAGGTTGAGGGCAAAGAGGCCGGAGATTGGGTTTTGATTGACACAGGGGATGTGGTTGTTCACATTTTCCGTCCTGAGGTGCGCGAATTCTATCAGCTTGAAAAAATGTGGTTGCCTGCTGGGCAAGCATAACAGCTGATTAATGAAGGTATCGATTTGTGCGGTGGGCCGGCTGCGGCGGGGCCCAGAGCTTGAGCTTCTTTCTGATTATCTTGATCGTTTTAACAAACAGGGCCGTTCGATGGGATTGGGCCCTGCAGAGGTTATCGAGGTTGAGGACAAGAAAAACATTGGCATGCGGGCAGAAGCAGATCTGTTAGATCGTGCAATCCCAAATGGCGCAAAAATCATCACATTGGACGAGCGTGGAAAACTGTTAACCTCCCCCGATTTTTCCAAATGTCTTGCAAATTTTCGGGATCAGGGTCAGGGCCACTTGGCGTTTGTTATTGGCGGTGCGGATGGGATTGATCCGTCGCTGCGCGCACGGGCCGATATGTCGATCAGCTTTGGGTCTATGGTTTGGCCACATATGTTGGTGCG
The DNA here is from genome assembly GCA_022424725.1 of Paracoccaceae bacterium. Lineage (GTDB taxonomy): Bacteria > Pseudomonadota > Alphaproteobacteria > Rhodobacterales > Rhodobacteraceae > HIMB11. The sequence goes on along the minus strand of JAKMGV010000016.1, from coordinate 17,540 downwards.
CGTAATGCTAAGCGAACAACTATATCGGGCGGCGTCAATCTTGGCAGGCGCCCCCTATCACCGCGCTTAGCACTTGCTCTTATTTGCCTCTCTACGTAGAACGCTCATAAAGATTAGAGGCGAAAGATATGGCACCAAAACCTGTTGTTTTATGTATTTTGGATGGTTGGGGTACACGATCTGATGCAGCGGCGAACGCGCCCGTATTGGCCAATACGCCAAACTTTGATCGCATCATGCAGCAGTGCCCCAATACGCAACTTATCACGCATGGCCGTGATGTCGGCCTACCCACTGGCCAGATGGGGAATTCCGAAGTGGGGCACACCAACATTGGTGCAGGACGCGTTGTTGCAATGGACCTTGGGCAAATTGATTTGGCGATTGAGGATGGGTCATATGCGAACAATCCTGCGCTGATGGACTATATCGGTTCGCTTAAAAATACAGGTGGTCGTGCACATGTGATGTCATTGATATCGGATGGGGGTGTTCATGGTCATATCGCGCATCTAATCGCTACGTTGCGTATTTTAACCAATGCGGGCGTTCCTGTTGTTTTGCACGCCATTACCGATGGACGCGATGTTGCGCCATCATCCGCTGCGGATTTCCTAGATCGCCTGATCGGTGACCTGCCAAATGGTGTGGAAATTGGCACAGTGACGGGACGATATTTCGCTATGGATCGCGACAATAGATGGGAACGCGTCGCGACCGCCTATAACGCGATTGTGCATGGCGTATCTGATGTGCGCGCGGACACCGTAGATTTGGCGATTAAGTCAAACTATGCGGCGGGTGTTAGCGATGAATTCATCCCAGCAACAGTCTTAGGTGACTATCAAGGTGCCCAAGATGGGGATGCATTTTTCTGTATGAATTTCCGCGCCGACCGTGCCCGCGAAATTTTGCGCGCAATTGGTGAAACCCCATTTGACGAATTTGATGTGGGTACCCGTCCCCAGTGGTCGATGTTGTTGGGGATGGTCGAATATTCGACGTCCCACAACGACTATATGCGCACCTGTTTCCCGAAACAAAAGCTCGTCAATACATTGGGTGAATGGGTCGCGAAATCACGCAAGTCACAATTCAGACTGGCAGAAACCGAAAAATATCCCCATGTCACGTTTTTCTTGAACGGCGGGAAAGAGCAACCAGAAGCGGGTGAAGCGCGTTATATGGCACCTTCACCCAAAGTGGCGACCTATGATCTGCAACCCGAAATGTCTGCAGGCGAAGTGACCGATCAGTTCGTTAAGGCGATTGAGACAGGGTATGATTTGATCGTCACGAATTACGCAAATCCAGACATGGTTGGGCATACTGGTGATTTGAATGCGGCGATCAAAGCCTGTGAGGCCGTTGATCAAGGATTGGGACGTGTGCTTGCCGCGTTGGAAAATGCAGGCGGTGCGATGATTGTGACCGCAGATCATGGAAATTGCGAAACCATGATTGATCCAGAAACGGGCGGACCACATACGGCGCATACCATCAATCTGGTCCCAGCTGTCTTGGTGGGCGGTGATGCAAACACCACACTGCGCGATGGTGGTCGGCTTGCAGATTTAGCGCCAACCTTGCTCGATTTGATGCAGCTTGATAAGCCTACTGAAATGACCGGAGAGAGCTTGTTAGTTTGAGGTATGCAGCGCGCATAGGAATTTTTATCGCGGCTATTTTTTGGACTGCGACGCCCCTATTTGCGCAAAATGATCTGGAATTTCAGGCGCGACAGGCACAGCAATCACTTGATAGTGCATGGAACAAGCTGGAACGGTCCAAATCGGCAAAGGATCGACTTTCAGCGTTAACGGATGCAATTATCAGTTTTGAAGAAAGCCTAAGTCTGGCGCGTGATAGTTTGCGCCAGATTTCTGTTCTTGAAGCACGCGCACAACAAAAACTGTCGGTAGAAGAAGAAGCCTATGGCGAATTGATAGGCGTTCTGTTGAGCATTGATAAATCGCCGATTCAGGCAGAATTGCTGCACCCTGATGGCCCCATGTCCACAGCACGGGGCGGAATGTTGATTGCGGATCTTCTGCCCGCATTAGAGGAAAAGGTACAATCACTGCGTTCTGATCTTGAGGCGGCGCGATATCTAAGTGAGCTTCAATATCAGGTCACGCTGGACCTACAAGTGGGGCTTGTTGCGCTTCAGGAAACGCGCGCTGCACTGGGGCGCGCTATTGCTGACAGGGATGATTTACCAAAACGGTTTGTCGAAGATCCAGCACAAACGGCGATTTTATTAGCCGCGGCAGATACATTGGATATTTTTGCAGATGGCCTGTCTCTAATCGCAAAAAATGAAGCGGAAGGGAGCTTACCTGATATCACCACACGCAAAGGCACACTGCCGATGCCGGTGCAGGGTAAAGTCATTCGATATTTTAATGAGGCAGATGCCGCAGGCATTAAACGCCCCGGGATCGTTGTGGCAACATCCGACAACGCTTTGGTGCGTACCCCGACCGCTGCAACTATTCGATATCGTGGGCCGCTTTTGGATTACGGTTTGGTGTCAATTTTAGAACCACAAAAAGACATCCTTTACATTTTGGCTGGGCTGAGTACCGTCTACGGCGATATTGGTGAAGTTTTGCCAGCGGGCAGTCCCGTCGGGCTTATGGGTATGAGTGAAATATTTGATGAAAAAAATTTGATTGAAACACTTAATGAGTCTGCTGGTTTGCGCGGTGAAACGATTTATATAGAAGTACGTGTCAACAAAGCACCAGAAAATCCACTTACGTGGTTCGAAGAATTCGGGGTTAAACGATGAAAAAGACATTAATCGCAGTTGGGCTGGGCGTTTCTTTGGGGGCTGTTACGTCATTTCAGTTGGCGGGTCCTGTGTTGGCACAGTCAGAAAATGACCGTAAGGAAATTTACGAACAACTTGATTTATTTGGCGATATCTTTGATCGCATTCGCGCGGAATATGTCGAAGAAGTTGACGAAAGCGCATTGATCGAGGCCGCGATCAACGGGATGCTGACATCGCTTGATCCCCATTCCAGTTATCTTGCGCCCAAAGCGGCAGAAGACATGCGAACCCAAACACGTGGTGAATTTGGCGGTCTTGGGATCGAAGTCACAATGGAAGAGGGATTTGTAAAAGTTGTCTCGCCAATTGATGGAACACCTGCATTTGATGCGGGTGTTGAAGCAGGCGATTTTATTACCCACGTTGATGGTGAAAGTGTTCTGGGATTAACATTGAACCAAGCGGTTGAACGGATGCGAGGCCCTGTTGGTTCAGACATCGTTGTCACGATTGTACGTGAGGGTGAACAAGAGCCATTTGATTTGGAACTAACCCGCGATGTCATCGAATTGACCGCAGCGCGCGCACGTACCGAAGGCGACAGTGTCGTCGTGCGTGTCACAACCTTTAACGATAACACCCGTAAAAATATTGTTGATGGGCTGAATAAGCAGGTCGAAGAAGCGGGTGGATTGGACAACATCAACGGTCTGGTTTTGGATTTGCGTAACAATCCCGGCGGATTGCTAAGTCAGGCGATCAAAGTTGCAGATGATTTCCTAGAAAAAGGTGAGATTGTTTCAACACGTGGCCGCAATCCAGAAGAGGGTGAGCGTTATAACGCCAAACCGGGCGACATCATTGATGGAAAGCCCATTGTTGTTTTGATCAATGGAGGATCTGCGTCTGCCTCTGAAATCGTTGCTGGCGCATTAAAAGATCACCGTCGTGCGATTATCGTTGGAACACAAAGTTTCGGCAAAGGTTCGGTGCAAACGGTGATGCCATTACGCGGCAGTGCCGCGATGCGATTGACCACATCGCGTTACTACACACCTTCTGGGCGCTCGATCCAAAATTTGGGTGTGACACCTGATATCATTGTTAAACAGCCGCGTCGTCGACCAGATGCGGAAAACGAGGAAGAGGGTATTCGTTTCAATTCCGAAGCAGACTTGCGTGGGTCATTGTCCAATGACAGCCTAAGTGAAGAAGAAGTTCGTCAGCTGGAAGAGGATCGTGAAAAGGCGGAAACGGCTGCACGTCTGCGCGATGATGATTATCAGTTGGCCTATGCAATTGATATCTTGCGCGGTTTGTCAGCAATTAGTGCTGAGTAATCATGACACGTACACCTGAAGAAATTGAAAAACTCCCCTATCGGCAGAACGTCGGCGTCATGCTTGTTAATTCTGACGATAGGGTTTTTGTTGGGCGCCGTATTGATATGAAGGGCCCACATTGGCAAATGCCACAAGGCGGAATTGACCCAGGCGAAAGCCCCGAAGAAGCCGCGCTGCGTGAACTCGAGGAAGAAACGGGTGTTTCGCGCGATTTGGTTCGGATCGAGGCGGAAAATGAGGGTTGGCTTGCCTATGATCTGCCGCTTGAATTGTTGGATAAACTTTGGGGCGGAAAATATCGCGGACAGGAACAAAAATGGTTCCGCATGCGGTTTTTGGGTTTGGATGATCAGGTGAACATTGAAACGGACCATCCTGAATTCGCAGAATGGAAATGGATCGACCAATCCGAAATGGTCGATGCTATTGTTCCGTTTAAGCGGGATGTTTACATCGCGGTTTTGGATCAGATTGGAACTACAAAACCCTAAACGAAATAAACATAGAAATCGCGCAATGCCTCCCCCTCTAAATCGCGGGTTTTGCGATGCTCTTTTTCCTTCATAAAGATGTGATTATCTGTCAATTCCGCACCTACGGCTGTACACAGATCCGTGTCAGCACGCAAATCTGCAATCGCTGATTTCAAATCAATTCCGGTGCTGTTTTTGGCGTCCTGTTTTTCGAAACCATCCCCTGTTTCGGCGGCAGGTAATTCATAACCGTTTTCTAACCCAAGCCGCGCAGCCTGCAATACGGCCGCAACTGCAGTGTATGGGTTGGCGCTTGCATCCGCGGTTCGGTGTTCTAGGCGTGCTTTCTTGCCGCCTTCGCCGCTGATACGCGTTGTCACATTTCGATGATCGCCCCCCCAATTTTGCCAAAACCCAGATAGCGATCCTGGTTGTAGTCGTTGATAGGAATTTGCCGTTGGCGCGATCAACCCCGCCAGACCCTTGTGGTGACGATATAGGCCAGCAACACACCCCTTGGCCAAATCGTTCATATTATCTGGTCCACCAACAGGACCAGAGGACAGCGTGTTATTCCCGTTTTCGTCAACAAACGAAAAGTTAATATGCATCCCCGAACCGCCTGCCTCTGCGATGGGTTTGGGCATAAATGACAGGATTAAACCATGTTCCAATGCGATTTCGCGCGCCATTTGACGGAACAGCACGATATCATCAACCGCTTTCAGCGCATCATCGAATGTCAGCGTATATTCAAATTGTGGACTGTCGTATTCGCTGGTGATCATATCCAGCGAAAATCCCAACTGTTCCGCGCGTTCCCAAATCGCGTCGTTGAAACGTAGGGGATCTGACATTATGCCTGTTCCATAAACCACGGCACCTGGTGTGTCATAAGGGCGTAATCGCCCTGTATCATCCGCCTGAAGTGCGAATGCCTCTAACTCAATCCCAACTTTTGGCCGCAGCCCATGTGCGCCCCAAGCGGTGATGGCACGTTTAAGCGCGCCTCTGGGGCACAAGCCCAACGGCGCACCCGCGTCGTCATAAAGATCACCCAAAACCACGTGGGTTGAACGCTCCCACCCCTCTCGAATATCCGCCTCTTCCCAGCGCAGCTCCATATCGGGAAGGCCCTGCATCATCATTGCGCCTGGGGCGTTCAATAGGTCTTTGTCATAATGAACCCCAAAGGTTGACCGGCAAAAACGGGAACTGTCCGTCCCAATTTTGGAATTCGGCAGATATTTTCCACGTAGGATGGAAAGGTGGTCGCAAAACATTGCGCGTAGTCGTGTGTTCATAATCTCTCCCCTTATTTTGTTGTGATGCGGACAGGCAGCGATTTGATGCCACCGACAAAGTTTGATCGCAAAAATTGATGTGGTCTTGACGCTTCGATGGACGTGATCCGTTTTGAGAGTTCTTGGAACAAAACTCTTACCTCCAGGCGGGCCAACCACATGCCCAAACAAACATGTGGTCCCTGTTGTCCAAAGGAAAGGTGCTTGTTTTGAACCCGTGCCAAGTTCACGCGGAACGGATCGTCAAATGCGCGCTCATCACGGTTGGCGGATGCAAACCAAAATAACACTTTGTCCCCAGCCTTCATGGTTTTGCCATGTGCGTCATAGTCTTGGGTCAGTGTGCGCCTGAAATACAGGGCAGGTGTGGCCCATCGGATGATTTCATCTGCTGCGGTTTCCCACACCTTGGTGTCAGTCTGCATTTGTTTCAATAGTTCGGGTTGATGGCACATCGCCTGCATGCCAGCGGCAATGGAATATCGGGTAGTATCGTTGCCCGCCGCAACCAAAAGGCAAAAGAAATTTCTGAATTCTTCCTCTGAAATGATATTCCCATCTTTGTCTGGTTGACGGATCATGTGCAAAATGCCGTCGTCATCGCCAGATTCCTCTTTCTGTTTTAACAAATCCTTTGCGTATAGGAACAGTTCGGCACCCGCAGGTGAATTGAATGGCATCATACGAAATTCGTCAGTATCCATTTGATCCAAAACGTGATCTGTGAAATCGGGATCTGTGTTCGCAATCAGGGCATCACCTTTTTCCACCAACCAAGGCAGGTCCTCTTCTGGTAGTCCCAAAATACGCCCCAACATCCGCATAGGTAATTCGCGGGCGATGGTTTTGGTCGCGTCAAATTCGTTTGATTGTAAAACATCGTCCAAGATTTCTGCACATAAGGTGCGAATGTCCTCTTCGAATTTTGCGATGACAGGGCCTGAAAACGCCTTGGCGACCTTCATCCGCGTCTTCATATGTTCAGGTGCGTCTGTTTCCTGAAAAGTGCGCCGCGCTAGATATTCTTCGTAGGTCTGATCCTCCATCCGGATCCCGCGTGCCGAGGAAAACACAGCAGTGTTGCGGTTCATTTCACAAATATCTTGGTGCCGTGTGATGGACCAAAACCCAATCCCATCGTTGTAATCCGTCCAATGAATTGGATCCGTATCCCGCAAACGGCGAAACGTGTTGTGTGGAACGCCATTAGTAAACGTGTCGTGATCCGTCAGATCCGCAAATCCATCATCTGTTGGTGTCCAAGTTGTCATACGCATACCTGTTGTGTTGTTGTTTTACCCCACACTACTGTAAGCATACCGCAAAGAGAGGTAAGTCGATGAAAATTGCCATTTTGATGACGAACACGGACGAAAGCGACTTTGCGCAACGTCACCCCAAAGATGGTGAGAAGTTCGCCGATTTTATCCAACTTGTACGCCCAGAATGGGAAACAGTTGTCTTTTCTGTCAAGGATGGCAATTTCCCGTCTGATATTACTGAATTTGATGGGTTTATGATTACGGGTAGCCCCGCATCGGTTGGGGATAGTGCCGATTGGATCAATAGGTTGTTGTCCTTGATCCAAGATATCCATGTGAACAAGATTCCCATGTTTGGTGCGTGCTTTGGTCATCAGGCGATTGCTGTTGCTTTGGGTGGTACCTTGTTGCGGAACCCGCAGGGATGGGGGCATGGTGTTTTGCGTACGTGGGCTGTTGCGCCATTTCCATGGGGGGATCAAATGGGGGAAATTGATCTTTATGCCTCGCACATTGAACAAGTATCTCAACTGCCCAACGGCGCTCGCAGAATTGCGTCTTCTGAGGGGTGCGAAAACGCGGGGTTTATATTGGGCGATCACATCCTTACGATTCAACATCACCCCGAAATGACGCATGATTTCATTTCTGCCTTGGTTGATGAATTGGAAGATTATGTTGGAATAGATGTCACGAAACACGCCAGAACTGAACTGAGTACCCGCCGTGCGGATCGTGAACAATTTGCACAGTGGGTTGCCCAATTTATTGAACATGGCGCGTCCAAACGTTCATCATAATTTGACTACTCCCTCGGCGATCCAATGATCCAAAATGGCAAGCGCTGTTTCCGAAAACTCTGGGTCGTTGATGTGGCAGTCCAACTCAATCAATTCTACATTTTTGGGGCGGGCATCACGCGTTTCCTGAATAAAGGCGTCCAACCCCTGTTTGTCGTGTAGCGGTGCGCCTTCTCGGTCCCATTCGTTGCAGCCTTGGGTTGGCAGGATGTATGTTGTTTTGCCCTGCGCGCCCGCCAATCGTTCGTTGAATTCCCGCGCAACTTGGCGACGTTCATCGTCGTTCAAAACGATTGAGGTGATCAGGCGATTATGGGCATGGCTTTCGCGTTCTTGGAAGTGTGCTGGGATATCTTGCCATCCGATCAAATCGACCAAATCATAACATGCAGGCGCGATAATTTGTGGTATCCCCGCTTTGCCCGCATTTGTCATACGGTCAGGCCCGGCCGTTATCCCAGACGCAAAAATCTGATTACAGATTTCTTGGGGGGCAAAATCCATCACCGCTGCAAATTGCCCTTGCGATGCAAGGGATTCGAAGGCCCGTCCGCCCATCCCAGTGGCGTGAAACACGGCCACCTCGAACCCGCGTTTTTCCAATTCAGGCTTAAGTGTCACCATGTAATGCAGGATCGTTTTGCCAAACGAAGTCATTCCGATCAGAGGTTTTTCGCGTTTAGGGGCCTCAACCGCCCGGGCCGCACCCAATACGGCGCCTGCGGCCTGGGACAGAGATGATTTGCAAATCGAATTCAAACCATACAACCCCCCTGCCCACAGGATCATTTGGACGTCCGCAGCCAAACGTTCAGGGGGCAGCATTGCCGAAAATGAAACAGTGGAAACGATGTATTTTGGAACACCAAGGGGCAACGCCTGACAAACATCCAATGCCAAGTCTGTTCCCATACTACCGCCCAGAATGATGGCTCCATGAATGTGACCCGCAAGATAAAGTTCGAGTGCCTTGGCCGCTGCGCCATTTGCCATGATCTGCATTGCGACGTTTTCATCTTCGCTCGCGATTGCGGTCTCGATACTGCTGCCACCGGTTTTCGCGATGTCGTGTTTTGAAATATCGGTGGGAACACTAGGATCGCCTAGAACGCTCACGTCCATTGTTAACACATCGCCCCCTTGGGAACGAATGCGATCGCACAAATAATTTAATTCGTCATCTTTTGTGTCATATGTTCCGATGACAAGGATCGTTTTATCAGACATAGAAATCCCCTTAATCGCTATTTTCGTTTCCCATGAATTGTTCCGACAAAAGCCGAGCGCGTTCAATAAAATGCCGCGATCGTGCGGCCGCATTTTCAATATTTGGACGATCAACGATCCAACCCACATAGGTCAGACTGCGCAGGACAAGGAACATCAAAACAAATCGCGGATCTAAATCCCGTCGTGTTCGATACCCCTCCATCAGCGCTTTGGCCTTATCTTGAAAATCATGGGTTTCGATTTGCTTCAACAGAATGGTCGCGATGTCGAACAAACGAAATCCAAACCCACAATCATCAAAATCCAAAAACGTGATGTTATTTTCGTCAATCATCACGTTGTCGGGGATCAGATCAGCGTGGATCAGGCCGTAATCAAGCGTGTCCTCTAAATGCGAAAGCGCCTCATTCATTTGGTCTTGGATTTGGGTAAAGATGTAACGTTCATCAGGCAAAAGATCAGGATTGTCCCAAAACCGTCCCCAAAACGGTTGCGGCCCAACGAGGCCTTCGCGGTCCCAAGAATGTCGTGAAAAGTTTTTGGGCGGGGACCACGCATCCGCCGCATCGTGAAATTCGGCCAGACGAAGGCCAAGGTCATGATAGATCTGTGTGACCCTGTCGGAACTCGGGTCTGATGACAAAACATCCGACATCGTTTGTCCCGAAACCCAGCTGATCGCCGTAAAATGATCCCCCGCGTGAGCAATGACAAAACGATTGTCTTTGGCCGCAATGGCATCTGGCACGCTGCAATTTGCTGCCTTCATCGCATGCATTAAGGCCAGTTCAGATTCAATTCCCGCCGCATCCTGATAACCAGTTCGATGTTTGCGAATAACGATTTTGCCCCGCGCGGTTTGTGCGCAATAGATCGTGTTTTCGCGTGCAGCAAGCAATTGAAAACTCTCCGGATCAAAGTCCCAGTATTGCGTTAGTTCTGGGCCAAGGTTGTCCATCACAATGTGCTTTCGACTTGGGTAAGGACATGATCAAAAACTTCGACCAAGAAATCAGCGTTTTCCATCGAAAACGGCATGGGCGGGCGCATTTTTGTGGTGTTGTAATGGATGCCCAATTTATTCATCAAAACCCCATTTTGCCGCATCAGATTTGCAACCTGATTTGCGATGTCTGTCGCGGGTGATTTGTTGGATTTATCCATCACCAATTCAGTTCCAAAAAACAAACCCTTCCCGCGCACATCACCGATGATTGGATGGGTTTCGGATAACCGCGAAAGCTCTGCCTTGGCATAGGCGCCAACACGGTCTGCATTATCCATCAGATTTTCAGTTTCAATCACATCCAATACTGCGTTTGCTGCGGCGACGGAAACAGGGTTGCCACCGAATGTATTGAAGTATCGGAAGGATGTGCGAAATGCCGAAATGATATCATCTGTCGTGATGACGGCCGCAACAGGATGGCCGTTACCCATGGGTTTTCCCAATGTGACAACATCGGGGGTAAAGCCCTGATATTGATGTCCCCACATATGTGAACCAATCCGCCCGAACCCTGGTTGAACCTCATCCGCTATCAATAGGCCACCTGCATTCTTCACGGCCTTAACTGTTGGAGCTAGCCAATTTTCAGGTAAATCGGGAAAGCCCTCATTTGCAAAGAATGGACAAATCAACAGCCCTGCAAACCCGATCCCAGAGCGTTCCAGATCATCAATAGCGTTTTCCACATGACGTGCGAAGTCAGCAGCATGTTGTTCTGGCGTCATATCATGTGGTGGGCGGTAACTGTCGGGGGCGGGAACAAAGCGAATATGGTCTGTTTGCGATGTGCTGGCCCGATTGGTCGATGAGAGGGCCGCAACCGCAGTTGTATTCCCGTGATATGTGTGATCGGTCACAATAATTCCGCGTTTGCCCGTTACAGCCTCTGCCATACGCAGTGCAATATCGTTGGCCTCTGATCCCGTACACACCATGATCATACTGGACAATGGGTCATCAAACCTTGCGGTTAAACGCTCCGCATATGACAGGATCCCATCGTGTAGATAACGTGTGTGGGTGTTCAGTGTGGCGGCCTGTTTCGCAATCGCCTCAACCACATGTGGGTGACAATGTCCAACGTGGGGGACGTTGTTATAGCAATCAAGGTATTTGCGCCCATCTGCGTCAAATACCCAAACACCCTGCCCCCGCACCAGATGGACTGGATCATCATAAAACAGGGACATATTCGGCCCTAATAGGCGTCTACGTTTATCGATCAGATTATTTGTCACGGCGTGAATACCTTAGATGAGAGCGTCGAACAGATTTTGATCGTGTGTTCATGATGCGGGTTTGGCGGTTCTTTAAATAGTAACCAAAATTTGTTGAGGCGTGTTTGTTTGCGAATTTTTCTGCCTTTATTTCCCGACGCTCTGCCAGAACACGACGGACATGCAGGATTAGAACCCCAACAATCATCAGAAACAGGATAAACGCGATTGGACGATCAATGAAATCAAGTGGTTCTTTCACACGCGCCATTCCCGCGCGCAGCTTTACTTCCATAATGCCACCCAACACCATTCCAAGGATAATAGGGACGACAGGCAGGCTAAGGCGCTTTAGGGCAAAACCAATCACCCCCAAAAGTGCCGCGATGATGCAATCCGTCATTGAATTTCTAAGCGAATACACCCCAACAAAGCTAAGAGTTAGGATGATTGCGCCCAAAAAGCGATTAGGGATTTTCACCACGTTTATGATGCTGTTCGTCGCAAAAATCAGAAAGACCAAGACCAGTACATTTAGGATCAAAAGCGCGATGTAGAGCGCCACTACGAAATCCATTTGATTGGCGAACAGTTGCGGACCAGGTACCACGTTATGCACATAGAATACCGATAGCATCATGGCCGTTAACGCCTCACCAGGGATGCCAAGCGCAAGCAGGGGCACCATGGCAGCAGCGGGTACAGCGTTATTTGCAGTTTCAGACGCAATTAATCCTTCGCTTGATCCGCGACCAAAATCCTCGGGCCGCTTTGAGCTGCGCTGGGCATAGGAATAACTTAGGAACTGTGCGGTGAATTCGCCGACACCTGGTATCATGCCCATTGTGACACCAAAACTGCCCGAAACCGCAGCGATGCGGGGGTGTTTGGCCAATTCGCGTAATCCTTGCAACATGCCACCGCGCAGTTTTGTGAGGCGGATTTTTTCGTCATCCCCGTTCAACAGGTAAAATGCCTGTGAAAGCGCAAACAGTCCTAAGACTACAACAATCAGATCAATGCCACCTGATAAAAACGACTGATCGAACGTGTACCGTTTTGTGTACTTCACGGGTTCAAGACCCACGGTGTTCAGGAATATCCCAAAACAAACGAGCGCGGCCGCGATTAGGGTTTGCCCACGGTGCACAACAATCACCAAAATCAATCCCAGCAGTGCAGCCAGGAATATTTCACGCGATCCAAATAGGGGCGCAATTTTTGCCAAAGTTGGTGCAAATAAAATCAGGCATATCACCGAAAACACGCCCCCGAAAAATGACGCAGAATAGGCAAGCGATAACGCGCGCCGCGCCTCTCCTCGGGTCGTCATGGGGAAACCATCATAGGTGGTTAGTGCATTAACTGCGGTTCCCGGTGTGTTGATCAGAATTGCGGGTATCGCGCCGCCGTACATTGAAGACCCATAAATACCCAGCAGTGTGGTTAAACCCACAATCGGATCCATGGAAAATGTTGCGGGCAATAGGATTGCAATTGCAACAGCAGGGCCGACACCCGGGATTGCGCCAATCACAACACCACCGACAGAACCAACAAGCAGCGCAAGGATCACATCCCATCGCATCAAGATTTCTAAGGCTGAAACTAAAACGTCCATCGGTATCCTCAGAAATTTAATATGAAAAAGCTGCGCAAGGCGTTTGGAAGGAATTCATAAATCGCACCCCCCGGTATTTTTACCTCGAGGAACGATTTAAAAATAACGACAATGCTGAAACCAATACAGGCGGCATATGTCATCATTTTCTTATTTTGGTATCCTGCGCGATATGCCAGCGCAGGTAAAAATATGAGCGTGCTAATCAAATATCCTAGGTTCGGGACCACCCAAACATAGGCAATGAACCAGAGACAATATTCAATAACTTGTAACCACCGCTTGGCTTCTTGCAGATCAACATGCAAAATCCTGCGTCGCGGTAGGCGCCATAAATGTAAACCAGTGAAAAACACCATACCAGCCAAGGCAATCATTGGCCAAAGTCGGGGTTGGGCAGCAAATTTGGTTTTTTTGATCCACTTTGTTTGATCGCCCAGTTGCGAAATAAGCAAGATTGATAAAGCCAAAAAAAGAAGCGCAAAAATCAATTGACCACGAATGGGCCCTTTGAAACGACGCTCTTCAACGGAATCTCCGCGCATGTTACCTGCCCATGGTGGATGGGGTCGGGCAGGGCCCGACCGCCTTTGTTTAATCTAGCAATGCACCGATACGATCCATGGTTGCAATGTCGTTTGCAACGCGTGCCGCACTGTCATCGGCACCCTGCCAATAAACCAATGCACCTGTTTCTTTGGCAACCGCTTGTGCACGGTCTGACATTACAGTTTCTTTGGCAACTGCGATGATCTTATCACGAACATCCTGAGGTGTTTCTTTGCGAACAAACAATCCGTTCCACAATGCGATGTTCAGCGCTGGGTCCAGTTCACCAATCGCTGGGGCATCTGGCACCAATGGAATGCGTGAATCTGTGATTGCTGTCAGAACCTTCACACTATCCAAACATGGTAGGATAAGTTGAAGTGTTGTGTTGATCACATCCGCATCGCCAGATGCCAACGTGTTACAATCAAGCGCGTCAAAGGCTGCGTCTGATCCCCACTCGAAACCTGCATTTTTTGCAAATGCTTTTGTAACTTGGGTTGGTGTCAATGGATCACCAAAGTGACCAAGCGCAACATCGTTTGATTTTGCGTATTCTGCAAGTTCCTGCATCGATGAATATGGTGCATCCCCTGCTGCTGCGATCACGAATGGGTAGGTCAAAAAGATGCCAAGCGGGTCAAAGCGTTCAGGCGTCAGATCGTCGATGCCAATCTGGTGGCCGACAACTGGAACACCAATCACGAAAGAGCCGACCATGTATCCATCTGCAGGTGCGTTTGCTACTTCAATCGCGCCTGGGAACGGTCCGCCACCACCGCCTGGCTTGTTAACAACTGCCGCGGATGTTCCGTATGCTGCTTGGAAATCCTCGGCAATCATACGTGTCAGAACGTCTTCCAAATCGCCCGGAGGCCATGGAACGACGAAGGTTACGGGTTTTTCTGGATATTCTGCCATTGCAGTACCTGCCAACGCAGACATTGCAATTGCCGCTGCTCCGCAAAGCAGTTTCGTTGCGGTCATAGTAGTCTCCCTGTTTACCATATCGGTTTATTATATGAACCAATGGTTCTTTTTCAGATTGACAGAGCCTGCGTCTTTCTGTCAACAAAAAACAGAACCAACCGAAAAAGACACATAAAATTCATCTAACGCCGAAATAGCAGCAAGGGTAAATTCCATGGGAACAACATCTAAAGCACTGAGTTTGCTTAGATTGTTTTCGAGTAGTCAGCCTGAAATCGGGTTAACCGAATTATCGCGCCAATCGGGAATGAATAAGGCGACCGTTTATCGTTTGATGAGTGATTTGGCGGAACACGGATTTGTCGAACAAGTCGGCGCTGATCGCATGTACCGCATCGGTCCGGGTGTCATGCGCTTGGCGGTTCTGCGCGAAGCAACTGTTCCATTGCGCAGTATTGCAAAAGAGCATGTGCGCTCCTTGGCCGAAGAGATCGGTGAGACTACACATGTGTCACAGGTATCCAGTGGGGAATTGTCAACATTGACATATGCCTATAGCGCAAAGCACGGCACACGGGTGACGATGGAAGACGCCGAACGTTTACCGTTTCATGCGACCAGTTCAGGGCTAGCGGTTCTAACCTATTCAAATGCAGCGTTGGTTGACGCGATTTTGTCCAAGCCCCTGGATAAACGGACGCCACACACAATTGTGGACCCTTTGCAAATCAGAGGAGAACTGAAGCGTATTTCTGAGCGTGGATATGCGGAGTCCGTTAGTGGATTTGAACAAGATGTCCACAGTGTAGCCGCGCCAATATTTGCAGGCGGCGTAACCGTCTGTGGTGCCTTGGCCATTGCTGCACCTGTAGGACGTGTAAATGGGGCGTTGCGATCAAGAATGATCGCGGCGGTACAGGATCGCGCCCGAATGATTACCGACATAATGGGTGGTGCGATGCCCGTATCACCTGATTCAGCCTAACGTGAAGGAGGCGCTTCGATGAAAGATTCAAACTATTTGAAAGAGCGGAACGCAAAGTCGATTTGGCACCCTATGGCACATCCTGCCGATAGTATTAATAATCCACCAACCATTGTTACAGAGGCTGAAGGGACACGCATTTCGGATGTAGATGGCCATCAAGTCGTCGATGCGGTTGGCGGTTTGTGGAATGTGAACCTTGGGTATTCATGTGAATCAGTGAAGGCCGCAATCGCAAATCAGCTGGATCGCTTGCCCTACTATTCAATTTTTCGCGGTACCTCGAACGACTGTGTCATCGAACTGGGTGACATGTTGCAAGAGTTCTTTGCGCCAGACGGGTTAACACGGGCATTTTACACCTCTGGTGGATCAGACTCGGTCGAAACGGCGCTGCGGCTTGCGCGTCAATATCATAAAATCAAAGGGCATGAGGCGCGTACGAAATACCTGTCTTTGAAAAAGGGGTATCACGGTACGCATTTTGGCGGGGCATCTGTAAACGGAAATGCGAATTTTCGCACCGCCTATGAACCGCTGATGCCGGGGTGTTTCCATATTCCCGCGCCCTACACCTATCGCAATCCGTTTAATGAAACGGACTCAGAACGCCTTGCGCAGTTATGTTTGCAAGCGCTAGAGGATGAAATTGCATTTCAAGGTGCGAATACGATTGCCGCACTGATAATGGAGCCAATTTTGGGCGCAGGGGGCGTTATTCCACCACACGAAAGCTTTATGCCAGGCGTGCGCAAAATCTGTGATCAACACGGTATTCTTCTGATCGCGGATGAGGTTATCACGGCTTTTGGGCGCACGGGTAGCTGGACAGGATCACGGCACTGGGGCGTCAAACCTGATTTCATGTGCACGGCCAAGGCGATCACCAACGGGTATTTCCCCTTTGGCGCGGTCATGATTTCAGATCACGTTGTTGAGGTGTTTGAGGGCGACACCGATGGCAAAGCTGCCATTGGGCATGGGTATACATATTCTGGCCATCCAGTTGGGGCAGCGGCGGCGATTGCATGTGTCACTGAAACACTGCGTTTGAATGTAAAAGATAACGCCGCCGCGCGTGGTCAACAGTTGTTTGAAGGTCTCCAAAAACTGCATGATGATTTTGACGTGATTGGGGATGTGCGTGGTGGACACGGATTGATGTGTGCACTTGAATTAGTGTCTGAGCGTGCAACAAAAAAACCAATTGATAAGGCGACACCGGTGAAGTTGCAAAAGGCCGCCTATGAAAGTGGTGCAATGATCCGCGTATCGGGGCCCAATGTCATTTTGTCGCCCCCCTTGGTTCTAACGGCTGAGGACGTGGATACAATTTTGGCGGCATTGCGGTCTGGGTTCCAATCACTCTAGATCGCGCAGATCATCAAGAATATCTAACAGCGTTTCAAACCGCCGTGGGCCAAGTTTATCGCGAATTTGCGTGGCGATTTCGGCGGCTTTTGCAGCATTATCATTGATGATGGCCTGACCTGCATGTGTGATTTCGATCACAGTGCGCCTGCGATCATTTCGATGTTCGCGTCGTTCCACCAGCCCCTTTTGCGCCATGGATTGGACGATCCGTGTTTGGCTTGGCAGCAAGAGAGCCGCATGCTTGGCCAATTGAGAGGGTTCCAATGCGCCATGTTCGTCCAATACACGTAAAACACGCCACTGTTGTTCTGTCAGGCCACTTTCGCTCAACATTTGACGAATGGGGGTCATCACATTTTCACGCGCACGAATAAGCGCGATTGGCAGTGATCGTTGTGTCGAGGGTAGTTGCTTCATGGCTGCATAATAACGATTGACTCAATTGATGCAATATATTTAACATGTTAATGATTGCGATGTTAAGGATACTTCAATGCCACACTTGATGATTGATTATTCAGCGAATGTTGAACCATACCTGGACATAGGCGCATTGTGCGACACCCTGCGCCACGTCGCGGCGTCAATAGATGCATTTCCATTGGCTGGGGTAAAGGTGCGCGCGGTGCGGGTTGACCATTATGCGATCGCAGACGGAAATCCC